>JALEZZ010000086.1 GCA_022773585.1 Selenomonas sp.
TAATCCATGGAGAGGACATTCCTTTGTGTGGATTTACATTGTCGATATGCATTTCCACATCTTAGCGGATGTCTTCTTTTTTGACAACATGAATTATTCTTCGAAACTATTCAATCCCACAAGTTTTGTGATTGAACCATATTTTTCTTCCAGAGATTCTCCTTCCGCCAAGATTTCAATGACATCATTGAGAAGCTCGATGTCGCGTCCCCGTTTCATCGCCAATTTATACTCTCGTTTGAATTGGCTTGTTGCTTTTACGTGATACTTTGTTTTCTTCATGCTTTCAAGTCCGCAAACAATTCATCCAAATCATCGTAACTCTTAACATTCGGATCTTTTTCAATCCGCTCCGCCTCCAGCATGGCCGCGATGGTTTCCTCGTTCGGCTCCTCGCGAAGGGAAATATCGAACGGGATGCGCCCCTCGCGCAGAGACTGGCGCACAAAGACATTGAACGCTGTCGAAAGACTCATGCCGAGCTCATTGAAAAAAGCATCCGCCTGTGCTTTCAGATCCGCGTCCATGCGGATGCTGATGTTTGCCGTTGCAGCAGCCATAAGATCATCTCCTTTATTTTCTGCCTTCATTATACGTCAATTGCACGAGATTTGCAATGATTTGCACGAAGAAATCCATTGAACGGACACGCCCCCACTTCGGGTCGGCGAGATATTTTTCCTGATACTCGGGAAAGCATTTCGTCTCGAGAACGGTAATCTTGCATTCGTGCTGCATGGTATGGCATCCTTTCTTAGAAGCGTATTTATTTAAAATTTGGAAATAACCGATCTTGACAAGCATTAGTTTTTTGTGCTAAAATGAAAATCAATAAACGGAAGGAGCTGATTCCAGATTTATGAAAAAAGATATCTGTGAGTTATTCGCTGGTGTCGGCGGATTCCGCATCGGATTGGAAACATCGACGAACGGGACAACATTCGCGCCATGGAAAACTGTCTTCGCGAATCAGTGGGAGCCCGGACGCAAACGACAGGATGCATTTGATTGCTACTGCGCACATTTCGGCAGGCGTCCCGAATATATAAATGAAGACATCGGCACAATCGACAAAACCTCCATTCCAGACCACACGTTGCTCGTCGGCGGCTTTCCTTGTCAGGACTACTCCGTCGCCCGTACTGGGGCAAAAGGTATCGAGGGGAAGAAGGGCGTCCTCTGGTGGCAGATTCGTGACACTCTTGAAGCAAAGCTCCCTCCATTCGTCCTGCTCGAGAACGTCGATCGTCTGCTCAAGAGCCCGACCAGTCAACGCGGCCGCGATTTCGCTATCATCCTCGCATCGTTCTGGGCGCTCGGATACCGTGTCGAATGGCGCGTCGTAAACGCAGCAGATTACGGATTCGTCCAGCGTCGTCGGCGCACCTTCATTTTCGCGTACCGTGATGACACATCATATGCGCATCGCATGAATGATACGGATCCGCTCGTTATCCTGAACGACAATGGCTTTTTTGCAACGACATTTCCCATGAAGGAATGTCGCGTCGTAGCAGAGGATCAACTGCCGACACAAGATCTCGTGGAAATCTCCGACCACTACGCTTTTCCTTTCGAATCCGCTGGTTTCATGAAGGACGGGCATATCTTCACAGCAAAAGCCATTCCGAATTACAACGGCCCTTGCCGAATCTTGCGTGACATCATGGATCACGATGTTCCACAAGAGTTTTATCTCGGCAAGAATCTTGCAAAGTGGGAATATCTCAAGGGTGCGAAGAAAATCGAACGCACGGCAAGAAACGGACACAAGTACACATTCTCCGAAGGAGCGATTGCGTTCCCCGATTCGATAGACAAGCCTGCACGCACGATGCTTACAAGCGAAGCGACAACAAACCGCAGCACGCACGTCATCACCGATCTCGACACCGGCAAGCTGCGACTGCTTACGCCTGAAGAAGCCGAAGCCATCCAAGGATTCCCGAAGGGATGGACAAACACCGGAATGACAAAACGTTTCCGTTACTTCTGCATGGGAAATGCGCTCGTCACGAATCTTGTCGAGAAGATGGGAAAAACCCTCAACGAAATCATCGAACAAGAACCTTGATGCAAGGCCCTGGAAATTTTCCGAGGCCTTTTTTCATTACTGTTGCCTCACATTCCTGCAAGCTGCAACTGTTGGCGGATATAGTCATTGTTCAGCCAGAAGCATTGCTTTGTGTAGCACGTCGTATCTGGCCATGCATCCGTGTTGCCATGCACAGTGAGCATAGTTCCCTCAGGAAGCGGCGCGGTGTCGTTACGATTGCGTCCATGTGGGCGAACATGAGACACAGGATGTCCTTGCTTCTTCGGCAAGTTATTCGTGACATTGCCTTTCATATCAATATCAAGCACGAGTTGTCCGTTCGCGATGATATCATGCGTCTCCTGCCAAACAATGCGGATGTCGCCTTCGAGATCCTTCATCGGGACATTCCAGAAGCAGCAACCTGCAAGTCGGAGGATGCCCGCACGGTCTTCGCGATAGACAACAAAGAAGAAGCGTGTCTCGCGAAGATAATTGCCAAACGTGCAATCTTCCCACGTTTCGCTCGCCAGTTCCTGATACGAGATAGGTGCGAACGACATATTTTCACGAATAGTGCCCTTCTCTTGAATGCGAATCGTCTTAACAGCGATGCCAGCCTTTTCAAATTCCTCGCATTGATTACCTTTGATTCCAAGCATCCGATATGCCAGCATTGCACCAATATTCTTGGGACGTGTCTCAATATTGTAGCGTTTGCAGAGTTCTTCGATGCTCTCGCCACGATGCGCGTCGATGTTTTCGTGATATATTCCTCGAAATTATCTACCTTGCCACGAACAGCAGGTTCATATGTTACCTTATTCGTCAGAATATAGTGGTTCAGCACATACGTCATATATTTGTTTCGCAGGGAAAACGCACGCGGCTTCGCAAGGATATCACTCATCGGCTGCTGTCTTCGATCCGATGCTGTCGATGCTTTCGTGCAAGCTCCGAGATAGAGCGTGTCCCCTTCCGATAGCTCATGTGCTTTACCCGCTCGAATCTTCGCGAGAAT
Organism: Selenomonas sp.; assembly: GCA_022773585.1. Taxonomy (GTDB): domain Bacteria; phylum Bacillota; class Negativicutes; order Selenomonadales; family Selenomonadaceae; genus Selenomonas_C. The sequence continues at coordinate 3,057 of JALEZZ010000086.1, forward strand.
CTTTTCATAGTCTTCGCGAATAATTTCGAGATCTTCTTCAGGCAGAGCAAACAACTGAACATAATCAACGGTACTGTCGATGCGTTTTCTGCCTTGAATGTACAAGTACCAGACAAGCAGCATCAGCTGAAGCTTTCCTAAAAGATGGCTATGCGCAAAATCTTTCTCTTTTACGATTTCCATGTAATTGATCATCGTAATGACAAGACGTTCTTTTGCCACAAAACGTTTTTTTGTCTTGAGTTCTTTGTATGGAGTCACTTTGAGTTCGACGCCTGCCTCTGGAAAATCCGGGCGATCATCGTTATTTGCCTTATATTCAAACCAGCATTCCTCTACGAGATTTCCAAGGCCGCCCTTAAAGTTTTTCTTTGCATGGTTCGTAAGATACCCATCGCCTTTTTCTCTGACGATAGAATCATCAGCCGTTTCGGCTTGCTCGTAGATTTCGCGAAACGTTTTTCCTATCATGCCTTTTCCATACGCTTCGATACTTTTGGGGCTTGCCTCATCATATTTTTTCATTATGCGCCTCTCTGTTACCTACAAAATCCATATAGGTAAACCAATCGCAAGAAATCAGAATGAAATCTCATTTCATTATATCATGCCCCGCCCCGTTTGACGATCTCCGCCGACAGGAAAGCGCCCTGCTCCAGAATGTTCCACGTGAAACATTCTCGGAACAGGGCGCTCGTTTTTCAGGCCAGCTTCGCGAGCAGGGCTTCCTGCAACACTTGTGAAAAATTCACGCCAACTGCCGTCGCTTTCTCATTGAGCCAATATGGAATCGTCAGTGTCTTTTTGACGGATTTCGAATATTTTGCGAGGTCAGCGTCGACTTGCACGAGTGTTGTAAAATCCTTTCCTGACGTGTGAATCGCATGAATATCGCTCGGGATTGGCACTTTGCCAGAATGCTCCAGTTCCTCAACGATATAGCACTCCAATGCTTCTGCCGCATTCACCAGCAAATCATCCATCGTCTCACCGTATGTCTGGCATCCAATCAAGTCAGGAAACTCCAGCCAGAGGCCATCGGAATCATTATGTACAAGAGCCGGATACGTAAAACGCATCGAAATCCCTCCTTACTTCAAACCATGCCGTTTCAATATCGCATTTACAAGACCAAGCGGCAAGTCCGTGTTGTGAACAGGGATGATTTCCGTCTCGTTTCCCTTTCGTATCTTATGGTGGCTGCCACGAACGTTAACTTCCTTCCAGCCATTCTGAAGAAACAGTTTCAACAATTCTTTTCCCTTCACAGACTTCGCCTCCCGTTCAAGACCATTTTAATACGTATACACGTATTTGTAAAGAGACGAGCTATACCTCTTGCCACGTTTGATATGATGAAAGAAACGACATGTTTCAGAAAGAAGGGCTCCAAATGAAGAAACGTCCGCTCCTCGATCTCGTGCTGCTCGTGCTGCTGCTCACGGAGCTTGCAAGCTTCTTTGTCTCCAGCCGCGTGCATGAGGTGCTCGGCGTCGCGTTCGTCGTGCTCGTCCTCGTGCATCTCTGGTGGAACGCTGGCTTTTTCCGTGCCTTCGGGCGCGGGCGGTATCCGTGGCGGCGCTTGCTCGGCACGGCCGTCGTCCTCGCGTTCGTCATCGACATGGTCGTGCTGACGGTCTCGGGCGTCGCAACGTCGCACTTCCTCTTTCCCTCCATCCATCTGCCGCGCGGCGTGAACTGGCGTTCGCTCCACCTCGGTGCGGCGGCGGTCTCGGCTTTTCTGCTCTTCCTCCACGGCGCACTGCTCGGCGGGCGCTATGTGAAGGGCTGGAAGCTCCGCACGGCAGCAGGCCTCGTGCTCGTGCTCGCGATTGGCGGCGTCTTCGGCCTGCCGTATCTCGACCGCTGGCAACGCGAGGTGCATGTGAACCGCCCGATGGCCGTCGCAGGCGAAAAGGCCGCACTCTCCGGCCGGACCGTCGTTGTATATTTCAGCCGTGTCGGCAATACGGACTTCCCTGACGATGTCGATGCCGTCTCGGGCGCGTCGCTGATATGGGATCGCAGCCGCCTGCCGAAAGGGCCAGGCTGGAAGCAGGCGCGCACGGCCGCCGACCTCGTCGGCAATGCTGAACTGCTCGCGGACATGGCGGCCGATGCGACGGATGCCGAACGCATCTTCCTCCAGACGGTGCAGAAATATCCTGCGAGCTACCCCGAGACGACGGAGGTGGCCAAGGATGAATTTGCAAACACTGCGTTCCCCGCGCTCCAGCCGCTCCGCGCTGACGAGGAAGCCTCACTCCAGTCTGCTGACAACGTCATCCTCGTCACCCCGCTCTGGTGGGGCACGCTGCCGCGCACGGTCGAGGGCTTCGTGCGCAGCCACGATTTCGCAGGAAAGCGCATCTTCCCCATCATCACCCACGGCGGCACGGGCGCCAGTGAAAGTGCCAGCGTCCTCAGGGACGCCGCCCCCGATGCCGACCTCGCTCCTGTGCTCGATGTCTACAGCAGCGACGTGCCTGGCGCACGGGGACAGATTGCTGCGTATCTGAAAGCAAATGGAGGCGCAAAATAACTTCAAAAAAAGACCAGCCGAAGCTGGGGAGACTTGTAGTTTATGCAATATATGATATAATAAAGTTGGCTGAAAGGAAAGGAAAAAGCCATTGCGGACAAAGCCCCGGGATTGCAACCCGGGGCTTTTCTATTGCACAGATTTCTTCGAGGATGCGCTTCGCACTTCGACGAGCACGATTTCTGGCGCTGGCCCGATGCGGTACTGTCCGCCCCAGGCGCCGTAGCCGCTCGTGACGATGGCAATCATGGAGCCGAAGAGGCGCGTGCCGTAGTCGAAGGGGAAGACGCGCTGGACGAGCAGGCGGTTCGGCCAGAACTGGCCTGCGTGCGTATGGCCTGCGAAGTAAAGGTCGGCGCCGTCATGGGCCGCCTGCTCCATGCGGACGGGCTCGTGCTCGATGACGATCTGGAACGGCTGCTCCGTTGCAGAAGTTTCTGCGGCCGCCTGCCCTGCTGACAGCGCCCTGCGGTTTTCCGCCTCCGTATGATAGAGCGCGTCGAGCCAGCCCGATACCTGCACGCCGGACGCGGCTTCGCGCATTTCGCCCGAGAGGACGCGAATGCCCGCCGCTTCGAGCAAATCTTTCTCGCGCGAGACGTCGAAGCCATAGTGGTCGTGATTGCCGAGCACAGCGTAGGTTCCCCACGCCGCCTGCATGCCAGCAAGCGCCTGCAGGCTTTTTTCGCGTAGAACGGGGTCGAGGTCGCCGTCGATGATGTCGCCGCCGAACAGGATGAGGTCGGGCGCGAGGGCGTTCATGTCGCGCACGAGCTGGCGCGCAACGGCGGGGCCCATCGAGACACCGAGGTGGATGTCGCTCGCAAAGGCGACGGTGAAGGGGCGCGGGATAGGCTTCGTTGTCTCAACCGTCACACGCCGCACACGGTGATGATGGCCTTTCCAGATGCCGACGGCCATCCAGACGGCGAGCACGGCGGCCTCCAGCCAGACGCAGCCGCGCAGGAGCGGCACGCGCATCGCCGCGAGCGGCGGCGCGAGGCTGACGGCGCAGAGCACGCCGAACGGCACGAGCAGCACGAGCCCGTCATAGAGCGCAAAGAACACATACCCGCCGACGCGCCCGAACATCCGCACGAGCGGGAGCGGCAGCCGTGCGGCGAGCGTATGCGGCACGACGAAGAGCCACGGCAGCACGAGGAACGCCGCCGCCCCGCCCGCCACATCGAGCCCCGGCCAGCCGATGCACGCCGCCCGCCAGAGCAGCAGGCTCACGACCGTGCCAAGCATGCCGAGCACAAGATAAAAGAAGTTGCGGCTATGCTTCATAAAAAGCCCTCGCTTTCCCAAAATGTTCCACGTGGAACATTCGTTTCACGCCAGCATCTGGCACCACGTTGCCGCATCATCATAGAACGCCCGGAGCGGCTTCGTCATCGTGCCGGCCGCGCGGCGGATGAGCGCGACGTCCCACATCGGATGCTCGTCGAATGGGATCCTGCGCAGCGTTTCGTCGCCCATGTCGTGAAAGATGAAGTCCATCGAGACGGTGTTGACCGTCCGCTCCTTGCAGAACTTGTAGCAGAGGCTGAAGCCGCTCGTCTTGAAATAAAAGTCCGGCGCGACGCCCTCCTGCTGGCAGAGCTGCGTCAGGATGCAGTGGATGACGAAGTTCTGGTTTTCGATGATCAGCGGCTCTGCAAAGACCTCGTGAATGGAGACCGTCTCGCGCTCATAAAAGCGGCTGCCCGGATGCGTGATGAAGAAGATTTCCTTGGAAAAGAGCGGCGTGTAGTCGAGCGCAGAGTCCGGCTGGCAGACCGGCACCATGCCAACATCGTACTTGCCTTCTTTGACATCCTTTCCAATATAGATGTCAGGATACTCCATGTAGTCGATGTGGAAGTCGGGATGGCGCGCTTCGAATGTGCGGATGAACTCCGGCGACAGGAAGCGCAGGACGCCGAAGGCCGAGGCGAGGCGCAAAAAGCCTGCATTCTGCTGCACCATGTCATGGATATCGGACGCCGCGCGCTCGTAGCTCACGACGATGTCCCTCGCCGCTGCGAGCAGTCGCTCGCCGTATTCCGTCGGCACGATGCCCTGCTTCGTGCGCGTCATGAGCGGTGCGCCGATTTCTTCCTCCATCTTCCGCAGCGCCTTGCTCGCGCCCTGATGCGTCAGGAACGATGCCTCGGCCGCCGCCGAAATGCTGCGCTTTTCGCAGGCGAGCAGGAAGCATTGCAAGTCCCGGATCGTCATACGCTCCACCTCCATCATTTCAAGTCCACTTTACGCCGAAAACAAAAAGAAAGCAAGGGCGGCAGAGCTATCCCTGCCACCTTTGCTTTCGATTGATATGACGTTGCTTACTCGGCGTCCTCCGTCGTGCCGGGCTGCATTTCCTCATACGTCATCGTATCCTGCTCGCCATCGCCGATGAAGTTGCAGAACGGATGCTTTTCGCGATAGAAATTCAGCGTCAGATACGGATGTTTGTAATGGCCCGCCGCGTCGAACTCGTACTTGTAGTCGATGATGTCCTCAAGGTCGATGTCGGCGTAGGCGATGCCCTCTTTGCCCGACGGGACATAGTCGCCGATGACCTGCCCGCGCGGGTTGATGATGGCCGTATGGCCCTGCTTCAGCGTTTTGAAATACGCAAGGCGGTCTTCTTCGAGATTGCCATTTTCATCCGTGCAGAGCATGTTGTAGAGGTAGTCGTCATAGACGGACGACGTCATCAGCACGAACGTGCCCGTCTGAATGGCGTATGCCTTGCTCGCGATGTCATCGTCGAAGAAGCCAGGCCACGAAGCGACGTGCACCTGCTCGTTCTGCGCGTTCATCGCCGCGATGTCGAGCGCGACATCGTGCTCCCAGCACTGGCAGCCGCCGAGGCGTCCGATTTCCGTGTCAAAGACCGGCATCATCGAACCCGAGCCGTCCCCCCAGACGAGGCGCTCCGCAACCGAAACGCGCATCTTGCGATGCTTGCCCATCAGATTGCCCTTGTTGTCAAACCAGAACTGCGTGAGGTAGAGCGAGCCGCCATCTTTCTCCGAGCCGGAGATGCAGACATAGATGTCATTGTCGCGCGCCGCCTGCGAAATCTTCGCGAGCGCATCGCTCGGCACCTCGACCGCGTTCTTGTAGAGCTTGTGATAGAAGCGCGGCACGTAGTCGAGCGCGCGCCCGAGGAATGCGAACCACGGATAGCCAGGCAGGAAGCCTTCCGGGAAACCGATGAGCTTCGCGCCATTGTCGGCGGCCTCCTTGATGATCTTGACGGACTTCTCCACCGTAGCGGGGAGATCGAGATAAACCGGGGCAGCCTGGACGGCGGCGACTTTGTACTTCGGATAATTTGCCATTGCGTGTTCCTCCTCGAACAGATGCGACAGCCAGATGTGGCAGTGAAAATTAGCAATCCCGGGAAACAAAAAGAGGCACCTGCAAGAGGAAGTGGAACTTCCCTCTTTGCAAGACGCCTTTGTCTTTGTTGTCCCTATCATAGCCGAAGCGGAGGAAATGCGCAAGCAACGAACGGTTGACAGGAAGAAACCACTGGTTGCAGGCCGTCATGCCGTCGGCGCCACGGGGAATGCTTCTTTCAGAAACGCAATCAGCGTCCGCTGGTCCTGCGTCATCTGGCGGCCGGTCTTGGTGAAGACGGCCGGATGCTGGACGAGGCCGTCGATGGGGATGGCGGTGAGGGCGCTTTCGGGGAGGACGGCGCTGCCGGTGATGATGCCGCAGGCGATGCCGCGCGTGACGAGGTTCCAGATGGTCGAGAGGTGCGGCGTGTAGTGGAGGACGTCGAGCGTGCGGCCCGCCTTCGCTGCGAGGCCCTGCAGACGGCGCGTGATGGTATAGCTGTCGTCGAGCAGCACGAGCGGCTGCGCAGCGGCCTCTTCAAACGAGATATGCGTGCGCGCGGCGAGCGGATGGTCGCGCCGCACGCAGAGGCAGAACGGCCACGACGGCAGGTGGCACGCTTTGAGCGCCATGCGCGGCAGGCCGTCATGCACGACGGCGACGTCCGCCTCCTCGTGCTCCACGAGGTCGAGCGACGCCGTGCCCGAGGCCTCGATGATGTCGAGCCGGATCTCGGGGTGCGCCTTGTGGAACGTCCCGAGGAGCAGCGGCATCAGTACCGTGCCGACCTGCATCGGCAGCGCAAGCCGGAGATCCTGATGCCGCCGCGCAAGCTCCGCGACATGGCTGTCAAACCGCGCGACCTCCTTGAGCATCCGCGCGACCTCGGCGTAGAGCGCCTGCCCGTCCGCCGTCAGCGCGATGCCGCGCCCGACATGGCGCAGGAGGTTCAGCCCCGTCTCCTGCTCGAGCGTCTGCATCGCGAGCGACAGCGTCGGCTGCGAGATATGCAGCTCGTCGGCCGCGCGCGTGATGTTCTGGTAGCGGCCGACCGCTTCGAAATACGTCATCTGCTGGATTGTCATCGCACATCCCTCCTGCTTCCAGTATAGCAGATACATGCAAAGTTTTATAGTCTCTTCCAATGGATAAATTGTGAACCAGTATTTTTCTTTTTCCCGCCGATGCGGTAGGATAAAGGTGTCAAAAGGAACGGAGAACATTGAACCATCGAGGAGGAACTTCATCATGAAAAACGAAATAACCATCCAGCAGCCGCTTGCCGCACAGATGCCCGAATATTTTGAACTTCGTATCCCCCGTCCGGCAATCTTAAAAGCCCTCGCCCGCTGGGCCGCCGAAACCATGCAACGTGCACACGACGACGTCCGCCGCTATGAAACCGCCTGCCAGAAGCTCGGCGGTGAATCCGCACCCTATGAAAAGGCTCGCAACGCCCGCCTCGACAAGACCGGCAGCCTCTACGACGCCTACTTCACGGAGCTCGGTGAAGTGCTCTGAGTCTTTTTGCAACGTTCTGCATATTCGCTTGTCTCCAGCACCCAACGACTCCCCCAGTCAGCTTCGCTGACAGCCCCCTCTGGAGGGGGCCTGGACTACGCGCCGCGCACGAAAACCATTTTTTCGTGCGCGGCGTTTTTTTGTCCCGGCGCGCAGCAGGAACCTATCCCCCCTTTTGGCGAATAAAACAGGTAACAAATTCTATGCTTTTACGAGCAAACAAGAAACGGAGTGATACTATGCCATCCGAATCCATGCCAACCGCGGACCCGGGCTTTCGCAGCATCAAGCTCAAGATGTGCCTGATCCTGCTGCCGGCCATCCTCATCGGCCTCATCGTCATCACGGGCGTCGCCGCCTACAGCAGCTACAGCGACATCTCCGAGCTTTCCACCAGCGGCATGCAGCAGACGCTGAAAACGAACAGCGCCGAAATCCATGAGATGCTGAACCAGATGGAAATCGCCTGCAACCACATGGCCTACAACGCCGGCTTTGACTACAAGGACGAAAGCGAGGAGGATCTCGCGAAAGACGTCATCGACGAACTCGATGGCCAATCCCTCGCCAACGGCGGCGGCCTCTGGTTCGAGCCCTACGCTTACCGCGCAGACAAAGAACTCGTCGGCCCGTTCACGTTCCGCGAAAACGGCAAGCTCAAAGCTGATTTCAACTACGTCCAAGAAAGCGGCTCCTATCTCAAGGAAGAGTGGTACACCGGCGGCAAGAGCGCCAGCAAGGGCAAGCCTTTCCTGACCGAGCCGTACTTTGACCCCGCCGCCAAGACCGTCATGGTCACGTTCGCCGCGCCCATCACGGCCGAAACCGAGGGTGGCGGCGAGCGCACGGTCGGCGTCGCCACCGTCGACATCTCGCTGAAGCAGATTGCCGACATCATCGATGGTATCAATGTCGGCGAAACCGGCCACGCCTACCTCGTCACGGACAAGGGCGTCTACATCGCCGGCGTCTCGCCAGACCAGCTTGAAAAAGGTGCGAACGCCACGGAAGAAACGAACGCCTCCTTCGCGGCTGCCATGAAGGAAGCCATCACAAACGACTCCGGCGTCACCAGCTACAAAGACGACAACGGCGCAGCGCAGGTGCTGACGTACGCCACGATGAAAGACACGGGCTGGAGCCTCGTCCTCGTGCAGTCCGAATCCGAGCTCTACGCTGGCGCGCGCGGCCTTGTTTGGCGCCTCGTCGGCATCGCCGTCATCGTCCTCGTGCTGCTGATGCTCGCTGCCTACCGCACGATTGCGAGCTACGTCACGCGCATCGCGGTCAACCAGAAATTCGCGGAAGACCTCGCGCAGGGCAACTACGCCCGCGAAGGCAACCCGCCGAAGAGCAACGACGAAATCGGCCTGCTCGGCCGCGCCATGAACGAGATGTTCGAGACCACGCGCGGCGTCCTCCACAATATTTCCGGACAAGCCGACAACATGGCCGCCTCGAGCCAGACGCTCGGCACATCCGCCGACCAGCTCAAGCAGGGCTTCACCTCCATCGAAGATAAAATGCGCTCCATCAGCGACGCCATGATGACCGCCAGCTCCGCCACCGAGAAAGTCAACGCCTCCGTCGAACATGTCTCGAGCGCCATCCACTCCCTCTCCAGCGAAGCTCACGACAGCCTGCGGCAGGCCGACGACATCCGCGGCCGCGCCCAGGACGTCCAGACGAAATCCATCGACGCCAGCCGCTCCGCGGAAAAGCTCGCCACCGAATTCTCCACCAAGCTCGCCGCCTCCATCGAGCAGGCCAAGACCGTCGAGCAGATCGGCACGATGGCGACCGCCATTTCTGGCATCGCCGAGCAGATCAATCTGCTCTCGCTCAACGCCTCCATCGAGGCCGCGCGCGCAGGCGAATCGGGCCGCGGCTTCGCCGTCGTCGCCTCGGAAATCGGCAAGCTCGCGCAGGAAACCACCGAGACCGTCGAAAAGATCCAGCAGACGATCCAGGACGTCCAGAAAGCCTTCGCCGGCCTCTCCGGCGACGCGAAAGCCATCCTCGGCTTCCTCAGCGACACCGTCGCGCCGCAGTACGAAACCTTCGTCAAGATTGCCGAGCAGTACGGCACGGACGCCGACACGTTCCGCAAAGTCGCCGAGCACATCGCAACGACCAGCCAGCAGGTCAATGACACCATGGAGCAGGTCAGCGGCGCCATCGAGCAGATTGCAAACTCCGCACAGGACACGGCCGAGCTCTCCACACAGGTCTCGAGCGCCGTCGACCAGGTCAGTAGCTCTGTCGAAAATGTCAACACCATGAGCCAGCAGCAGTCCGCTGCTGCCAAAGACCTCCACGAAGTCGTCAGCCACTTCCGGCTGAAAAAGTAATCTCGCGCACCGGCGATAAGCTACGTCCTGCAACTCGTCACGCTCTGCAAGCGATTCCCCCCTGAACCTGCGAGCCGCTCCGCGTCTCGCCTGGTTCTGTCCCCCCTCTAGGAATGGGGCTATGTATGAGCCCCGCTCCGTTCCTCTCGATCTTCATCTATTGCCAACTGTCCCTTATACACAGCCCCCCTCCAGAGGGGGGGGACGGGCCCGAAGGGCGGGGGGAGTCCCCTGCAGGTTGTGGCAATCAGCATGGTATATTCTTCCGCGGGTGCGAGTATATACAGCAACGCCCGCGCAAGCATCGCTTTGATGTCTTGCGCGGGCGTTGCTGTTTCTCTATTTTGGGTTGCTCTCAAAAAATCAGTACAGCCGTTCAAGCACGCTGTCATCCATCTTGAAGGCATGCGCGTCGTCGGGGAACGTGCCGTTCTTGACGGCTTCGTCGTAGGCCTTGAACGCCGCCTGCATCTCTCCGCCGAGGCTGGCAAAATGCTTGACGAATTTCGGCGTGTAGTCGGAGAACAGGCCGAGCATGTCCTGATAGACGAGGATCTGGCCGTCGCAGCCGTCGCCGGCGCCGATGCCGATGGTCGGGATGCGGAGCTCTTTCGTGATGAGGCTGGCGAGCGGCTTCGGCACGCATTCGAGCGTGAGGGCGAAGGCGCCGGCTTCCTGCACTTTCTTCGCATCTTCGAGCAGCTCTTTCGCGCGCGCTTCGTTCTTGCCCTGCACTTTGTTGCCGCCGAAGGCATTGATGGACTGTGGGGTGAGGCCGATATGGGCCATGACGGGGATGCCGCAGGCGGTGATGGCCTTGATCTGCGGGCAGACGGCGGCGCCGCCTTCGAGCTTGACGGCATTGGCGCGGCCTTCCTTCATGAGGCGGCCGGCATTGTGCACGGCGCGTTCGATGGATTCCTGATACGACATGAAGGGCATGTCGATGACGACCATCGTGTCATGGCAGGCGCGGGCAACGGAACTGCCATAGGTAATCATGTGTTCCATCGTGACGGAGAGCGTGTCGGGGAGACCGAGCATGACGTTGCCGAGGGAGTCGCCGACGAGGATGCCGTTGATGCCGGCAGCTTCTTCGAGCTTGGCCGTCGAGTAGTCGTAGCAGGTCAGCATCGAGATTTTCTCGCCCTGCTCCTTCATTTTCTGGAACGTGGCAACGGTGTTTTTCATGACTTTGTACCATCCTTTTCGTTTGAATTGTTGGAAACAAGTTCTTCGATGGCGGCAAAGTCTCGTTTGCTGTGCTTCGCTTTCGCGATTTTGAGGAGCCGCTTCGTGAGCAGCCGGTAGAGCGCGCGGTCGTCTGCATCCTCGAGGGCTTCGAGGTGCTTTTCGACGGTCGTCGCGTCGCCGCGCTCGACGGGGCCTGTGAGGGCCTTTTGAGGGCCGTCCTCTGCGACGTGCCGGGCGTTGCCGAGGAAGAGCGGCGCGAGGGCCGCACGGGCCGCATCTTCGTCAAAGCCGCAGGCTTCGAGCATGTCCATCGCCTCGGCGAAGAGGGCGACGACGTGGTTGCTGGCGACGACGGCCGCCGCGTGGTAAAGGCGCTTTTTGCTGCCGTCCATCCTCTGCGCATGAAGTCCGAGCGAGCGAAGCCACTCCGTCACCTTCGGCAGGCACGCGGGGGTGCCCTCGACCGCAAAAAAAACATCCACGAGTTCGCGGTAAGCGAGCTTTTTGTCGCTGACCGCGAAGAGTGGATGGACAGAGCAGCCGGAGCCGCCGAATATTTCGATATCGGGGAACGCTTCTTTTGCCGTGAGCGCGCCCGAGGCATGGCAGAGGATTTTGCCGCGCAGGAGTTCCTTTGGCAGAGCGTCATACACCGTGCGGATGGCGCCGTCCGGAACCGTGAGGAAGAGCACGTCGGAGGCCGCGAGGACGCCCTTCGCGCTTTCAAAAACACGCGAGCCCGTGAAGGCGGCGGCTTCGCTGGCGGATGAAATGCTGCGGCTGTAGTAGCCTGCAACTTCCACAGAATGCTCCGCGAAGTATTTGCCGAGGGTCGTGCCCACTTTTCCTGCTCCTAAAAAACCTATTTTTTTCATAGTACAGTTTCCTCTCTGAGAAATACCGTCCATCGTTACAAGAATAGCACGAAGGAAAAATGATGTAAAGGGTAGGGTCGGTGAGAAAAAGTTCAAATTCTAAACTCAAACTTCGCACACGGAAAACATCCCGCGTGTCTTGAAAAATCAGCATGCAACGGATAAAAGACTTCATTCATGCACACTTCTGCCCTTGTAGAACGGTCATCCAAAGGGCAGGCAAATTCTTCAGAAACCGTTCC
>JALEZZ010000088.1 GCA_022773585.1 Selenomonas sp.
TATAATCCATGGAGAGGACATTCCTTTGTGTGGATTTACATTGGCTAGATGCATTTCCACATCTTAGCGGATGTTCTCTTTTTTTACAACATGAATTGTTCTTCGGAACTATTCAAATCCCACAGGTTTTGTGATTGACCCGAATTTTTTGGAAGCGCTTCCGGGACAGATGCCCTGGGGCGCTTCTTTTTATTGCCGAGCATTTCAAGTCAGGAAGGCCCTTACGTACCTTCGCAGATACCATCGAATAAATTTCTGCGCCCTACCTTCGCCACTCCCACCACCGCTGACGCGGTCCCCCTCCCTCTGAGAGGGAGGCTGCTGTATAAGAAATGCTCGTCAACAGATGCAATCTTTCCATTTCTTCGCGACCACGTTGTCCCTTTGGGAAGGCGGGGGAATTCATAAGGAATCTTTTAGCGATGCGACCGCAGGTCGCGCTAGCGTTGATTCCGTTGGATTTCCCCGCCTAACCCAAGTGAGAACGAATCTTCGCGAGCAAGAACCCCCTCTCCCCGCGCACCGTTGACGCTCGTTTCCCGAGGCGGTATAATAAAACAGGTACTCTCAGAAAGAATCTGATGATTGGATGGTGAATCTCTAGTGAAAGTCACGAAGAAAGATCTCGAGAATGTGGCAGTCCTTTCGCGCCTCTCCATTCCGGAGGAGGAGCAGGACAAATATATCGGCCAGATGGATGCAATCCTCACGTATATGGACAACCTCTCTGCCGTCGATACGGAGAACGTCAAACCGACGACGTACGCGCTGCCGATGTCGAACGTGTTCCGCGAAGATGTCGTGAAGCCGTCGCTCGACCGCGAGGCAGCGCTTTCGAATGCGCCGCTCAAGGAGAACGGCTATTTCAAGGTGCCGAAAGTGCTCGAAGACTGAGGAGGGGGACACCATCGTGAGCCTTTTTGATAAACCAGCGCATGTCCTCCACGACATGCTCCAGAAGAAAGAAATCAGCTCTGTCGAGTTGACGGAAGACGTGCTCGCACGCATCGACGCGGTCGAGCCCGAAATCGGCGCGTATCTGACGCTGACGAAGGACGCCGCGCTCGCGCAGGCGGAAGCTGCCGACAAGAAAATCGCGGCGGGCGGGGACATCGCGTTCCTTGAAGGCATCCCAGGCGCCATCAAGGACAACATCTGCACGAAGGGCGTCAAGACGACGTGCGCGTCGAAGATTCTCGACAATTTCGTGCCGCCGTATGATGCGACGGTCATGACGAAGGTCAAGGCGGAAAGCCCCGTGCTGCTCGGCAAGACGAACCTCGACGAGTTCGCCATGGGCGGCTCGACGGAAAACTCGGCGTATCATGTCACGCACAACCCGTGGAACACGAAATGCGTGCCGGGTGGCTCGTCGGGCGGCAGCGCGGCAGCGGTCGCGAGCGGCACGGCCATCTGGGCGCTCGGCACGGACACAGGCGGCTCCATCCGCCAGCCGTCGTCGTTCTGCGGCGTCGTCGGCCTGAAACCGACGTATGGCCGCGTCTCGCGCTATGGCATCGTCGCCTATGCATCGTCGCTCGATCAGGTTGGCCCGATTGCGCGCGACGTCACGGATGCAGCGAATGTCTTGAATGTCATTTCCGGCCTCGACGAGATGGACTCCACGTCGTCGCCCGCACCCGTGCCCGATTTCACGAAGGCGCTGCGCGAGGACGTCAAGGGCCTCAAGATCGGCCTGCCGAAAGAATATTTCACGGACGGCATGGATCCCGAGGTCGAGAAGGCCGTCAAAGACGCCATCGAGCAGTACCGCTCCATGGGCGCGGAAATCATCGAGATTTCCCTGCCGCACACGAAGTACGCCATTTCCACGTACTACCTCATCGCCCCGGCCGAGGCCGCGACGAACCTCCAGCGTTACGACGGCGTCAGCTACGGCGCGCGCGTCGACGGTGCGGACCTCGTCGAGATGATGACGAACACGCGCACGGAAAAATTCGGCGAAGAAGTCAAACGCCGCATCATGATCGGCAACTACGCACTTTCGGCCGGCTACTATGATGCCTACTACCTCAAAGCGCTGAAAGTCCGCACGCTGATTCAGCAGGACTACACGGAAGCTTTCCAGAAAGTCGATGTCATCATGTGCCCGACGGCGCCGACGCCGGCATTCGAGATCGGCTCGATCATTTCCGACCCGCTCCAGATGTACCTGCAGGACATCTGCACCGTGCCTCTGAACCTCGCAGGCCTGCCGGGCCTCTCCCTCCCGTGCGGCAGGAGCAGCAAAGGCCTGCCCATCGGCCTCCAGATCATCGGCAAGGCGCTTGACGAGGAGACCATCCTCCGCGCGGCCTACACGTATGAGCAGAGCCAGAACTATCACAACGAAATGGCGAAACTGGGAGGGGAACAGGCATGAACTACGAAGCCGTCATCGGTCTTGAAATCCACTGCGAACTGAAAACGAAGACGAAGATCTTCTGCGGCTGCGCCACGGGCTTCGGCGCGGATCAGAACACGCATGTCTGCCCGGTCTGCCTCGGCCTCCCAGGCGTGCTGCCGACCATCAACAAGCGCGTCGTCGAGTTCGCCATCAAAGCGGGCCTCGCGACGAACTGCGAAATCAACAAGTACAGCAAGTTTGACCGCAAAAACTACTATTATCCAGACCTGCCGAAGAACTGGCAGACGAGCCAGTACGACCTGCCGATCTGCGAGCACGGCTGGGTCGACATCGACACGAGCGAAGGCAAGAAGCGCGTGCGCCTCACGCGCATCCACATGGAAGAAGACGCCGGCAAGCTCGTCCATTCCGGCACGACGATCAAGGACTCTATTTCGAGCGACGTCGATTACAACCGCACGGGCGTGCCCCTGCTCGAAATCGTCTCCGAGCCGGACATGCACACGGCGGAAGAAGCCCGCGTCTACATGGAAAAAATCAAGGCCATCATGGAGTACATTGACGTCTCGAATTGCCGCATGGAGGAAGGCAACCTCCGCGCCGACGTCAACGTCTCCATCCGCCCCGAGGGCACGGAAGAGCTCGGCACGCGCACCGAGATGAAGAACATCAACTCGTTCAAGAGTCTCGAAGACGCCATCAACTACGAAATCGAGCGCCAGACGGAAGTCCTCGAAGACGGTGGCCACGTCGTGCAGGAGACGCGCACGTTCGACCCTGCGCGCGGCATCACGCTTTCCATGCGCAGCAAGGAAAACGCGCACGACTACCGCTACATGCCGGAGCCGGATCTGCCGCCCATCATCACGAGCGACGAGACTATCGAGAAATACCGCTCCGAGCTCCCCGAGCTCCCCGATGCGCGCCGCGCCCGCTATGAAAAGGACTACGGCCTCTCGGACTACGACGCCGGCATCATCACGAGCACGCGCGCCATGGCCGAGTACTACGATGCCGTCGTCGCGACCGGCGCCGACCCGAAGCTCGCGGCGAACTGGATCATGGGCGACCTCTCGAAGAACCTCAACGAAGAGGCCATCGACATCACGAAGTCCCCGGTCGACGCCAAGCGCCTCGGCGAGATGATCCTGCTCATCATGAAAGACACGATTTCTGGCAAGATCGCGAAAAAGGTCTTCAAGGAGATGTGGACGAACCCCGATGCGCCGGAGAAGATTGTCAAGGACAAGGGCCTCGTCCAGATTACGGACACGAGTGCCATCGAACTGGCCGTCGACGCGGCCATCGCGGCGAACCCGAAAGCCGTCGAAGAGTACAAGGGCGGCAAGAAAAAAGCCCTCGGCGCCCTCGTCGGCCAGGTCATGAAAGCCACGAAAGGCAAGGCCAACCCGCAGATGGTCAATAAGATGCTCGTGGAAAAGCTGAAGTAAGAAAAACGTGTATCAAGAAGGAGCTGTTGCAGCTTTTGCGCAACAGCTCCTTCCACTACCTAGATATTTCCCTGCGGAACGTTTCTTATTCGGAAGCCCCCCTCTCAGAGGGGGGACGGGCCGCGTGAGCGGCGGGGGGAGTGTCGAAGGTAGAAATTTGCAATTTGCAGGATTGTATTCTGCGTAGATTCTACCGTATGGCAAAGGAGCATTTTCATGCCAATCATACAACATACCTATCGTGCCGCCATCTTCGACCTCGACGGCACGCTCGTGAACTCTCTTGACGACCTCGCCGACAGCGCGAACGCGATGCTTTCTAGCTACGGCTTCCCGACGCATCCCGTCGACCCCTACCGCTATTTCGTCGGCAACGGCTCCCGCAAGCTCATCGAACGCTGCCTGCCGAAAGAGCAGGGGAGCGACCCCGCTTTCGTCGACGAAGCCCTCGCGCGCTACAAGGAAATCTACGCCCAGCACACGCAGGACAAGACGCGCCCGTACGACGGCATCCAGGACATGCTCGACGAGCTCCAGCGCCGCCACATCCCCCTCGGCATCTGCACGAACAAGCACCAGTCCGCCGCGGAAGACATCGTAAATGCGATGTTCCCCGCGGGTACGTTTCAGAGCATCATGGGCGACCAGCCCAGCCTGCCGCGAAAGCCCGACCCGAAGAAGGTTCTGATGATTGCGGAGAAATTCGGCGTAGGGCCGAGCGCCGTCGCCTATTTCGGCGACACGAGCGTTGACATGGACACGGCCAAGAACGCCGGCTTCTTCCCCGTCGGCGTCCTCTGGGGCTTCCGCCCGAAAGAAGAACTCGTCGAGCACGGCGCGAAGGTGTTGCTCGAGAAGCCGATGGAACTGTTTGAGAAAGTGGCGTTTGGCAAATGACTTGAACATTGGCTGCGGAATGTTTTTACGGAAGGCTCCCTCTCAGAGGGAGCTGTCAGCGAAGCTGACTGAGGGAGTCTCACAAGATGGGCGCATGAAATGCACGATGATCATTTATGCGGGCACCGAAAGCAATGATTTCCGCCCGCGTAAGATGCAACCGAGAATAACACACGCCGTGCTTGTGAGACTCCCTTCGCCCTTCGGGCACCTCCCTCTGAGAGGGAGGCAACGGTATGACTGCAATCGACAATAAAAAAGAAAGGACATCCCATGAAACAAAAAGTTCCCGTCGAAAAAGGACAAACCTATGAGATTCCCATTTTTTCCCTCGGCACCTCCGGCGAGGGCGTCGGCCGCAAGGACGACTTCACCGTCTTCGTCCCAGGCGCACTGCCGGGTGAGACCGTCCGCGCCGCAATCGACGAAGTCAAGAAATCGTATGCCCGCGGCCATGTCGTAGACATCCTCAAGGCGAGCAAAGACCGCGTCGTGCCGCCGTGCCCGATTTATGATGACTGCGGCGGCTGCCAGCTCATGCACATGGACTACATGGCGCAGCTGCGCGCGAAGCGCCAGCAGGTCATTGACGCCGTCACGCGCATCGGCAAGCAGAAAGACCTCCCCGTCCTCCCGACCATCGGCGCGGCGACACCGTGGAACTATCGCAACAAGATGCAGTTCCCCATTGGCCGCGACAAAGGCCATATCGTCATCGGCTGCTTTGCTCGCGGCAGCCACCGCATCATCGACACGACGGATTGTCGCATCCAGCGGCAGGGCAACAACGACATCGTCAATGCCGTCCGCGACATTGTCGAAAAGCTCGGCATCCCCGTTTACAATGAAGACCGCCACACCGGCGTCCTGCGCCATTGCCTCGGCCGCGTCGGCGAGGATGGCGACATGGTCGTCCTCGTGACCGCGACGGAAAAGCTGCCGCATGAGCGCGAACTCGTCAAGCTCCTGCGCGCCCGCCTGCCGCGCGTCACGAGCATTCACCAGAACATCCAAACGTACCGCAACAACGTCATCCTCGGCCGCGAGACGCGCCTCCTCTGGGGCCGTCCGACCATCCTCGACAAAATTGGCCGTCTCAAATTCCACATCTCGCCGCGCTCGTTCTTCCAGGTCAACAGTGAACAGGCGAACGTCCTTTACAGCAAGGCACTCGAATTTGCGAATCTCACGGGCGACGAGACCGTCATCGACGCCTACTGCGGCACGGGCACGATCACGCTCTTCCTCGCGCAGAAAGCCCGAGAGGTTTTTGGCATCGAAATCGTCAAGCCCGCCATCCAGGACGCAAAAAAGAATGCGCGCGACAACGGCGTCAAGAATGCCGAATTCATAGTCGGCGACGCGACCGCCGTCATGCCGCGCCTCTACCACCAAGGCATCCGCGCCGACGTCGTCGTCGTCGACCCCCCGCGCGCCGGCTGCACCCCCGTCGTCCTCGAAACGTTTGCCAACATGCACCCCGACCGCATCGTCTACGTCTCCTGCAACCCCGCCAGCCTCGCAAGAGACCTCAAAATCTTAGGCGACCTCGGCTATAAAGCCGAAAAGGTCCAGCCCGTCGATATGTTCCCGATGACGTCCCATGTCGAGAGCGTCGCGTTGATACGGCGCAAGGAATAACACCCGCGAACCCGTAGAAAACGGGGCTTCGCGTGATATGTTCCGGAGAACCTCGGGAAGCCTTGCTGTGTCTGGATTTCCGGACGCTTTGGATATACATGAACGATGTGTCATAGCGAATAGCACTTCACGAAAACGAACGGCCTTCTGCCGATGGAGAGGAAAATCTCCGTCGGCAGGAGGCCGTTTTGCTTTTACGGGGACATATCGAGTGGGAATTTGTACGCAGGGTGGAGTGCGAGATTTTATTGGGAAGCGAAGAAGGAAAATCGATTTGTTCCATCGAAAAAAGGAGCAAAAGCTCTGACGCATTTGTGAGGTGATTTCATGCGCATCGCGACTTGGAATGTCGAGCGGCTGTCTCCACAGAAACGCTTGACGGCCATCTTGGAAAACTTGCATCAAGTGAATGCAGACGTCCTCGTGCTGACGGAGACGGATATGCGCATCCGGCCAGAATATGCGTATGCATTCCATACGCCGCTCTTGACAGAAACTGTGGATGCGGACTACTATCGTCCGACAGAGAACCGCGTGTCCATTTTTACGAAATATTCTTGTATCCGAAAGCATCCGGTCGCGGATGGCAACACGTCGCTCTGCGTCGAGTTGGAAACGGAGAGCGGACCGCTCGTTGTCTACGGGACGATTTTTGGCATCTACGGAAACCGCAGGCCGTCATTCCAGAAGGACATCAGGGAGCAGATGGAGGACGTGCGACGGCTGACAGGCAGCGGGCATGCGCTCTGCCTCTGCGGCGACTTCAACTGCAGCTTTTCCGACAACTACTATTTCACGAACTGGGCGCGGGAGACGCTCAAAGAGTCCTTCACGGCGTGCGACCTGGAGCTCATGACGGCCACGCAGCCCGAGTGCATCGACCATATCGCGCTTTCCCGCAATTTTCCGAGGGAGCGCATGCTGGAAGTTCGAGAATGGAATCTCGAAAAGAGGCTCTCGGACCACAAGGGCATCTACATCGATTTTTGAAACGAGGGGAAAAGAAATGAAAACGTACCTTGACCATGCTGCCGTGACAGTGGCGGACATCGAATGGACGATGAAGCTTTTTGAAGATATTCTTGGCATGAAGGAGACAAGGCGGAAAGAGAAGGACAGTAAGCTCACGATGCTCTGGCTGGATGGCGGCATCCAGCTCGTAGCCGCGCCAGAAGACAGCGCGGCGGGACGCGGGCATCATCTCGGGCTCGTCGTGGATGACATTCCTTCCGCGCTCGCGGCGCTCAAAGCCGTGCCCGGCGTTCATGGCATCGCGGGAAAGCCGGAGAAGTGGATTCAGCTGCCGGATGGGCTGACGCTTGAGCTGTTCCAGGCGAAGGACGGCGCAATTGATGCGGCGCTCGGGAACAAGCTGAAGTAAAGGATATGCAAGGAGGCGGGCGGCGTGATTGACTACGGACAGAAGGAAATGGAGTATCTTGCGGGCAAGGATCCGGTCATGGCGAAGCTCATCGCGCACTATGGCCATTTCGAGCGCGGCGTGGAGCAGACGGTGTTCTCCTCGCTTGTCACGCATATCGTGAGCCAGATGCTTTCGAACAAGGTCGGCGTCGTGCTGAATGGTCGCCTGCACACGCTCGTCGGGGACTACACGCCGGATCATATTTTGCAGCAGACGCCAGCTGCCATCAAGGGCATCGGCATCAGCCAGCGCAAGGCGGACTATATCGTCCATTTGGCGAAGGAGACAGCGGACGGGAACTATGATTTTGATGTATTGTCCAGCATGACGGATGACGAGGTCGTGGCGTATCTTTGCCAAATTCCAGGCGTTGGAAAATGGACGGCGGAGATGATTGCGGAGTTCACGCTCGGGCGGCTCGATATTTTCAGCTACGGCGATGCGGCCCTGCGCGGTGGCATGATGAAAGCACATGGCTTCAAGACGCTGTCGAAGCTGCGGTTCGAGCGTTATCGCAAGAAATACACGCCATACTGCTCGGTCGCGTCGCTCTACTATTATGCGCTCAATGATGATGCGGCGGGGATGGAGATCTAGAGAACACGCCTCTTTACGATAAATTACGAACTCAAACTTCGCACACGGAAAACATCCCGCGTGTCTTGAAAAATCAGCATGCAACGGATAAAAGACTTCATTCATGCACACTTCTGCCCTTGTAGAACGGTCATCCAAAGGGCAGGCAAATTCTTCAGAAACCGTTCC
>JALEZZ010000093.1 GCA_022773585.1 Selenomonas sp.
GAGGAACAGCACAAGTCCGTGCGCGGCATCACGCCCGACGCGATGGAAGTCCTCATGGGCTACCGCTGGCCCGGCAACGTCCGCGAGCTCGAAAACGTCATCGAGCGCGTCATCACGCTCATGGACACGCCCGAGATCCGCACGGCCGACCTCCCGAGCTACCTCAAAGGCGAAATCGCCGACCGCGAAGTCGCGGGCCTCGGCAGCGGCCTCTTGGGCACGGCGGGCGCGAGCGGTGCTGTCCTGCCGTGGGGCGAATACGAAAAGCGCATCATCGCCCATGCCCTCGAAAAATGCCAAACCTTCAACGCCGCCGCCAAAGCCCTCGGCATCACGCACAAGACCGTCGCGGCCAAGGCGCGGAAGTACGGACTCGTCGACGAAGAAAAATAAAATTGGAAGATTTTTCAAAAAATCCGCATGAAACAGGAGCATTTCGTGCGGATTTCGTGTATAATAAAAAGGAAAACACCATAGCCGTGTAGAATTAGGAAATCACCGAAGCATATGCGCGATGGGATGTGCGCAGGAGACGGGAAAAATTCCCATACCTGCGTAAATTTTCCCAACATGCGAGAACGCACTGGGAAATTTTCCCAAAACAAAATCGAAGGACGCACATCTGCGACGAATTTCTCTGACACCTGCTTCCGGAAAGCCCGGCTTTGACGGGCTTTGACGGAACTGTGATAAAAAATTCCCAGCATCGTGAAAGTTGGCACGCTGTATGCAATGTACATAGGGCAGAACAAAACTTTTGCGCAGCTGGGGCCGCGATTCATTCTAGCATGTCCTCCAGCGAGGAAGAAAGAGGTACTGAACATGACGGAAGCAACTGTAACGATCGAGAACAAAACTGGCATCCATGCACGCCCGGCATCGGTCTTCGTCCAGACGGCGACGAAGTTCAAGTCCAAGGTCCAGATCAAGGCCAAGGGCAAGACGGTGGATGCAAAGTCCATCCTCATGATCATGAGCATGGGCCTCGTCAAGGGCACGGAGATCACGATTGTCGCTGATGGCCCGGACGAAGCAGATGCCGTGAAGGCACTGAAGGAACTCGTCGAGTCGAAATTCGGCGAAGAGTAATTCAAAACTCCTACAATAGAAAAGCCCGCCTGCATTCTGCGGGCGGGCTTTTTATCGGAATCGCGTTTTGGGGGAACATTCTAAAAATTTCTGGGGGAAAGAATCATGGCAGAAAAAATTCGTGGCAAAGGCGTCATTTCCGGCATCGCAATGGGCAAGATTATGCTCGCAGGCCAGAACCTTGACGGCTATCTCGTGAGCTACCAGCCCGAGGACGTCGCAACGGAGAAGCAGAAGGCGATGGCGGCACTGACGGCCGTTGCCGAGCAGCTGCGCGAAGGCATCGAGAAGATGCAGAAGAACGACAAGACGAAAGAGCAGGCCGCTATCCTCGAAGCGCACCGCATGATGGTGCAGGATCCGATGATGGCACAGAACATCGACGAGCAGATTGACGAAGTCAAGAACGCGCCGAAAGCCGTGCTCAAGGCATCCGAGGAGCAGGCGAAGATGTTCGAGCAGATGGAAGACGAGTACTTTGCTGCCCGCGCCGTCGACCTGCGCGACGTCGGCAAGCGCGTCGCAAAATACATCCTCGGCGTCAAGGAACCGGAAATCGGCGACGAGAAAGTCATCCTCTGCGGCCGTGAGATCGAGCCGTCCGTCATCGCAGGCATGCCGACCGAGCAGATCGCCGGCGTCCTCCTCGGCTCGGGCTCCACGACGGCCCATGCCGTCATCATCGCAAAGGCCCGCGCCATCCCGACCATCGTCGGCCTCAACAAGGAAGACCGTATCGACAAGATTGCCGACGGCGACCACGTCATCATCGACGGCGAGCGCGGCGAGATCACGATCAACCCGACGCCGGACGAAATCGCTTCCTACAGCGAAAAGATCAAGGCGCAGGAAGAGCTCGCACGCCACTATGCCGAGCTCAAAGAACTGCCGGCCGTCACGCCGGACGGTGTCCGCATCGAACTCATGGCGAACATCGGCACGCACATGGACGTCGACAACGCCATGAACTACGGCGCTGAAGGCGTCGGCCTGTTCCGTTCCGAGTTCGTCTTCATGGGCCGCGAGGAAATCCCGACCGAGGACGACCAGTTCCAGGCGTACAAAGAAGCCATCGAGAAATGCAAGGGCAAGCTCTGCGTCATCCGCACGATGGACATCGGCGGCGACAAGCCGCTGCCGTACCTCAACATCCCGAAGGAAGAGAACCCGTTCCTCGGCTACCGCGCTGTCCGCATCAGCCTCCAGCGCGACGACCTCTTCCTGCCGCAGCTCAAGGCCATCCTGCGCGCCGGCGTCTACGGCAAAGTCGCCATCATGGTCCCGATGATCATCAACGTCAAGGAATTCAAAGACGTCCTCGACCGCATCGAGCGCGCGAAACTCGAGCTCACGCATGAGGGCAAGAGCTTCAGCAACGACGTCCAGGTCGGCATCATGGTCGAGACGCCGTCGGCAGCCGTCATGACGCCGGTTCTCGCGAAATACGTCGACTTCTTCTCCATCGGCACGAACGACCTCGTGCAGTACACGCTCGCCTGCGACCGCGGCAACGCCAGCATCTCGTACCTCTACAACCACTTCAACCCGTCCGTCCTGCGCCTCATCAAGCGCACGATCGAGAGCGCGCACCAGGGCGACAAGTGCAAGTGGGCCGGCATGTGCGGCGAAATGGCCTCCGACCCGTACGCAGCCGTCCTGCTCATGGCGATGGGCATCCACGAGCTCTCCATGAGCGCCCCGTCCATCCCGCGCGTCAAAGAAATGCTCCGCAAGACGAGCTCCGTCAAGGCAAAAGAAATCCTCGCCGACGTCATGAAGCTCGAAGACGGCGACGAAATCCGCGAGTACCTGCACAAAGTGCTGTGATTTTTGCTTGCTGATTTTTGAGCAGAGTGCTATACTGAAACTACCAAGTGAGTGATTGGTTCATCCGTATCACCGAAAGAGAAAAGCCCCCTGGCGGAGTGGTTACCGTCTGGGGCTTTTTTGCGTTTCCTGTACGCTACATATTTATGAGTGCTTCTTCCTGTGGTATAATATTTTTCAGCGTGGACTAGTTGACAACGTCACACTTCCATGCTATTATCAAAACATATCACAATACTATGTTTGTTGTGAGACGAAAGAAGTGATCGTATTTGATCAAACTCTCGCATATCGTCAAGACGTATGACAGCCCCTCGGGGCCTGTCCATGCGCTGAAAGATATCAATCTGACCATCGGGCGCGGAGAAATCTATGGCATCATCGGGCTCTCGGGTGCGGGCAAGTCGACGCTGATTCGCTGCATCAATATGCTCGAGCGGCCGACGAGCGGCACGGTGACCGTCGACGGAGAGGAGCTCACGGCCATGAGCGACAGCGAGCTCCGCAAGGTGCGCAAGAGCATCGGCATGATTTTCCAGCATTTCAACTTGCTCTCCTCCGCGACGGTCTATGACAACATCGCGTTCCCGCTGCGGCTCGTCGGCACCGACGAAAGCACCATCCAGGCAAAGGTGGAGGAACTGCTCGGCGTCGTCGGCCTCTCTGACAAGGCGCACCAGTATCCGTCGCAGCTCTCGGGCGGGCAGAAGCAGCGCGTCGGCATCGCCCGCGCGCTCGCGAGCGATCCGAAAGTCCTTCTCTGCGACGAGGCGACGAGCGCCCTCGACCCGCAGACGACGAAGGCCATCCTTTCGCTGATTCAGGACATCAACAAGAAGCTCGGCCTGACCGTCGTCGTCATCACGCACGAGATGCAGGTCATCAAGGACATCTGCGACAAGGTCGCCGTCATCGACAAGGGCGTCATCGCCGAACAGGGCACGGTCTTCGACATCTTCACGAATCCGCAGCAGCCGATTACGAAGGAATTCATCAGCGTGCTGCTCTCGAACGACCTGCCTGCCGCGTTCCGCGGGAATGCGATCTCGCAGGAAAAGACGCCGGGCAGCTACCTGCTGCTGCGCCTGACGTTCCTCGGCGAAAGTGCCGACGACCCCGTGCTCGCGGGCATGATTCGCAAATTTCCCGACGTCGAGACGACGATGCTGTTCGGCAATCTCGACCAGATCAAGGCGACGCCGTTCGGCCGCATGATTATCGGCGTGACGGGGCCCGACGCGAGCGTCGAGGCCGCGATGGACTACCTGCGCGCGCAGGATCTCAAGGAGGAGGTGATCGGCTATGTCCGCAGGAATGGTTGATCTCCTCACGAAAGCGCTCGGCGAGACCGTCTATATGGTCGCCGTCTCGATGATCATTGCGACGCTCTTGGGCGTGCCGCTCGGCGTGCTGCTGCAGACGACGAAAAAAGGCGGCATCCTCGAAGCGCCAGCGCTCAACAAGGCCGTCGGCGGCGTCGTCAATGCCGTGCGCTCGATTCCTTTCATCATCCTCATGGTCGCCATCATCCCGTTCACGCGCCTCATCGTGGGCAGCGCGATCGGCACGACGGCCGCCATGGTGCCGCTCGTCATCGCCGCCATCCCGTTCATCGGGCGGCAGGTCGAGACGAGCCTCACGGAAGTCCCGTACGGCCTCGTCGAAGCCGCGCTCTCGATGGGCGCGACACCGATGCAGATCATCCGGCGCGTGCTCCTGCCGGAGGCCATGCCGAGCATCATCCAACAGCTCACGACGGTCGTCATCAGCCTCGTCGGCGAGTCCGCGATGGCGGGTGCGATCGGTGGCGGCGGCCTCGGCGACCTCGCCATCCGCTACGGTTACCAGCGCTTCCGTCCCGACGTTATGATTGCGACGGTCATCATCCTCATCGTGCTCGTGCAGCTCGTGCAGTTCCTCGGTAATCTCCTCGCAAAGAGATTAAATAAGAAGTAACATCAAAAGGGAGGAAGTATTTATGAAGAAAGTTTTCGCACTCATCGCGACGCTCGCGGCCCTTGTCTTTGCTTTCGCCGGCTGCGGCGGACAGCAGGCCGCGACGAGCTCCAGCTCGGGCTCGGGCTCGACGGTCACGTCGTCCTCGGGCGCCAAGACGCTCAAAGTCGGCGCGACGGCCGTGCCGCATGCCGAGATCCTCGAGCAGGCAAAGCCGCTGCTCGCCAAGGAGGGCATCGACCTCCAGATTGTCGAATTCAACGACTACGTCCAGCCGAACCTCGCGCTCAACGACAAGGAGCTTGACGCGAACTACTTCCAGCATGAGCCGTACCTGAAGAACTTCATGGACGAGCACAAGGAAGTCAAGCTCAAGAACGCCGCCGGCGTCCACATCGAGCCGATGGGCATCTACTCCCATAAAGTGAAGAAGCTCGACGAGCTCAAGGACGGCGCTTCCATTGCCATCCCGAACGACCCGACGAACGGCGGCCGTTCGCTGCTCCTGCTTGAAAAAGCTGGCCTTTTGAAACTCAAGGCTGGCGTCGGTGAGAAAGCCACGGTGCAGGACATCGTGGAGAACCCGAAGAACCTCAAGTTCCAGGAAGTCGAAGCTGCCCAGGTGCCGCGCACGCTTGACGACGTCGATGCAGCCATCATCAACTCGAACTTCGCGATGCAGGTGCCTCTCGATCCGACGAAGGATGCGCTCTTCATCGAAGACAGCACGAGCCCGTACGTCAACATCATCGCCGTCCGCGAAGGTGACGAGAACCGCCCGGAGATCCAGGCGCTCATCAAAGTCCTCCACAGCGACGAAATCAAGAACTTCATCAACGAGAAATACAAAGGTGCCGTCGTTCCGGCATTCTGAGCCGCTGCTTGCAGCACCGAGCTCCCTCCTTGCGGGGGAGCTTTTTTGTTTCCGCGGTTTTCTATCGCCGAGAGCATATATTTTTGCGAAATCAGGACGATATGTATACATACAAAAGATATATTGACAAGAGGCCCAATGCTTGTTAGAATATGGCATAGAAAAAGAAATGCCTTTTAGAAAAAGGAGGGGGTCTTTACTATGGAGAAGAAGAACTTTTCGGCCGCGAGCGTCCTCGTCGCCATGCTCATCGCCTCCGGCCATTTCGCGCAGGCGAGTGCCAGCAAGGATGACCACACCGGCCTCCAGACGACAGAGAATGGCGAGGATATGCAGGCTCGCCCTCTGGGAGAGCTGGCACGCGAAGCGTGACTGAGCGGGTGTCGGAGATACGTCAAAACTTTCAAAATAAAATTTGAGTCGAAGGCTTTTAAAGTTCCTTCGACTCAAAATTTTATATATAGGATTGTGTCCTACCTGCGGCGCCACCTTCCCCGTGGGGGAAGGCTTTTGTATCAGGAGTCTTCAGCAATAGACAGAAGTTACTTCTTCGCGTCCTTGATTTTGTTCAGGCGGTCGGCGAGCGTCTGGGCGTCTTCGTCTCCCGCGACGCAGGTGAGGATCGGCTGGGCGCCGAGCTTCACCGTCGAGCCTTCGACCGTGGCCGCCGAGGCATTGTGGCCGTTGTGGTAGGCGGCCGCGAGATTGCCCTGCACGAAGAATGCACGTTCGTGGCTGCTCATCGTGCTCGTCGCAGCCGGGATGCAGAACTCTTTATTGTTGACTTTCACGATGCCGTCCTTCGTCACGCTGACATGGCCGCCGCTGTACTCTTCGAGCTTCTTTTCATAATTGTCGCGGCGGGCGCTGTTCGATGGATGATCGGAGATGCGCGCCGTCAGCGGCGAATTGTTGTCGCCGTACTGCTCGATGACGTGCTGCCAGACCGCTGCCGTTGCGCCGGGATTGTAGTTCGAGTGCGTCATGTATTCGAAGGAGAGATTGTCAGCCTCCCACTCCTGCGGCTTCGTGATACCGTTGTTGTTCCAAAGGTTCGCGATGACGTTGCCGATGGCGCTGCCAGCCGCTTCAGCGAAAATGGCTGGGCCGAGAGAGCGCTTTGCGCCCTTGACCGGGTGGTCTTTCTGTCCGTGGCCGAGCTCATGGCCAATCACGACAGCGACCTCCGCGTCATTGTCGAGCGCCTTCAGCAGGCCCTGGTTGATGCTGACATTGTGGCCGAGCGTGCAGAACGCATTGAAATCGTCACTCGTGTTGACGAAATATTGGTACTGGTTGTCATAAACCGACGCATCGACCTGGCCGATGGCGGAAATCATCGTCTCCATGATGCTGTCCGCACGGCTGTTCAGCGCCCAGTCCGTGTTGACGCCATATTTTTGCTTCATGGCTTCGAAGTAGGCATTGCGCCCTTCGTCTGTGTTGTTGTAATACTTGAGCTCCTTGTTCATCTGTGCCGAAGCGGCAGCTCCCTTGATGACCGCGCCGGCGATGCTGCCGAGCGAGAATGCGGCCTCTGCCGTCTGCGGCGCAGCGCCCATGCCGAGCGGTGCCGCGAGCACGGCAGCCGTGACCGCCACGGCGATTTTCCGTGAAAGTGATTTCTTCATCATATTTCCTCCATCCCTTGATATGAAATCTCCTTTTATTATCGCATATTTTTTCGAAAAAGCGAGAGGGAAAGAGGATTTTTTCGAATTGCGGCGTAATTTTCAAGTATGGGTGAATCCTCAGAGAGAACAGCAAGAGAACAGGAGTGGGGACAATGAAGAAGATGGGAAGGAAATGGAAACTGCTCTGCGCAGGACTTGTCGCGGCGGGCGTGCTCGTGGCGGGCGTGCCGGGGGAGCAGATGCCGGTGGCCGAGGCGATGTATTCGGTAAAAGATGCAGAATATCATTGGTACAAAGTGCCGACAGAGGAACAAAAAGCTTTTATGGTCGCTGCATCGCATGGTGACTATGGTATGGTTAAAGAATTGATTGATTCTGGTGTTGATGTTAATGGCGTTTATATGATGGGGAACGTTGGTTATACGGCATTTGAGGCGGCGTACATCAAAAATCATCGTGATATTATGCAACTGTTACTTGAAAATGGTGCAGATGTCAATGGTTACTATAATTTCAATGGTGAGTATCGTTCTTATCTTTTGCAAGAGGCTGGATTATGGGAGCCTCGCTTGGAAACCATTCAATATCTCGTCAATTGGGGCGCAGATGTTAACGTAACAAATGAGCTCGGAAACGCTTTAGAGATTTATATTGGCGGAATAATTGATGCTACGGAATATAATCACACATATAGGGTTGATGATGATAGTTATTTGGAAATAGCAAGATTCCTTTTGGATAAAGGAACTCAAACTTCGCACACGGAAAACATCCCGCGTGTCTTGAAAAATCAGCATGCAACGGATAAAAGACTTCATTCATGCACACTTCTGCCCTTGTAGAACGGTCATCCAAAGGGCAGGCAAATTCTTCAGAAACCGTTCC
>JALEZZ010000020.1 GCA_022773585.1 Selenomonas sp.
AGTTAGTTAAAAATCCGAAGGATTTTTAACATCCTTCAGCAGACGAACCTAGAATGTTCGATTGTTTCGTTTTTCTGTATAGTTTTGAGAGAACAGAAAAGTTCTTTCATAGATATCCGGTGATGATGCCTGGATGGTTCCGCCTGTTCCCATTCCGAACACAGTAGTTAAGCATCCAGAGGCCGAAAGTACTTGCCTGGTGACGGGCTGGGAGGATAGGAAGTTGCCGGTCAATCAAGGGCTCGCAGTTGCGAGTCCTTTTTTGTTTTGTTATAATAAAGAGCGTATGATAGCTAGTTTTGCGGCTTTCTGCATTTTGAGGGCCGCGCAATAGAAAGCAGGTGGCAGCGATGCCGATGAAGATTGACGGAATGACGCCGCATGGGGCCTCTGTCACGATGACGCACGATCATGACGAGCGCACGGAAGGCAGCGATACGGATTTCAGCGCGGCGCTGATGGACGAAGAAGATACGGTCAGCACGGAAGCGCTCGAAAAGATGCTGCAGCAGATTGACGAGCAGGGCGCGCGTCTCTCGCGCACGCCGACGTATGACGAGCTCAAAAGCTATCGCATGCTCATCAAGAATTTCGTCGGCGAGGCCGTCAACCACATGTACGAGCTGCACACGCAGGCCGGCTGGGACCGCATGGGCCGTCAGAAGGTCTACACGACGGTGCGCAAGGTGGACAAGAAGCTCGAAGAGATGGCAGAGAAGATCCGCCTCGGCCAGGCGAGCCAGCTTGACATCATCGCGAGCCATGATGCCATCCGCGGCATGCTTGTCGATCTCTACATGTGATTGCTGATGGACATTTCTTGGCAGAGCATTCTCGGGCACGAAAAGCCCATCACGCGCCTTCGGACGCTGCTCGCGGAAAATCGCCTGCCGCACGCCTTGCTCTTTGCGGGGCCGGACGGCGTCGGGAAATTGCGCGTGGCGCGGACGCTTGCGGCGGCGATTCTTTGCGAAAATGCGGGCGAGCGTCCCTGCGGCAAGTGTCCGCAGTGCCGGGCGCTCCAGCAGGATACGCATCCTGATTATTATGAACTGCATCCCGAGGGAAAGGCCATCAAGACCATCAAGATCGATGCCATCCGGCAGGTGCAGACGGAGGCCGCGCGCCTGCCGCTTTTAGCGAAAAAGCGCGTGGTGGTCATCGATGATGCTGAGGCGATGAATGAGGCGGCGGAAAACAGCCTTTTGAAGACGCTCGAAGAACCGACGGGCGCCGTGCACTTCATCCTCGTGACGCGGGCGAAATCGTCGCTTCTCGACACGATTCTCTCGCGCTGCATGCATGTGGGCTTTGGCAGCATCCCCGAGGCGGAACTCGCGCGGGCGCTCATGCAGCGCGGCATCCCCGAGGGCGCGGCGGCGGAGCTTGCGGCGCTGTCGGACGGCAGCTTCGGCCGGGCGCTGGCGCTCTATGAAAATGACGGCCTGAAACTGCGCGATGATGCGGCAAAATTCTTGCGCGAACGGGCAGGGCTTTCCGTGCAGGATGTTTTTGCGCGCGGTGCTTCGATGGAGAAGCTGCCGCGCGAACAGCTGACGGAATGGTTTCTCTACCTCGGCATGCTGCTCAGAGACCTGCTCGTGCTTTACGAAGACGGCGCGAGCCCGCTGCTCTATCACAAGGACTTGCGCGCAGACCTCGCGGCGCTGCTCGCAGAGTACCCTGAGAGCCGCATCGCGGCGCTCCTCGCGCTCGTGCGCGAGACGGATCGCCGCCTGCAGTCGAACGTGAACCAGCGCCTGCTGCTTGAAGGATTCTTCCTGCGGGCGATGGAATCTTGATTTGAAGATATTTTTTGGAGAAAATTTATGCAGACAATCATCGGTGTCCGCTTTCAGAAAGCGGGCAAGGTTTATTATTTCAGTCCCGGTCGCCTGGACATCAAGAAGGGCGACAAGGTCATCGTGGAGACAGCGCGCGGCGTCGAGTGCGGCGAGACCGTCATCGGCCCGCGCGAGGTCGCGGACAGCGAAGTTCCGCCGCCGCTGAAGGTCGTCCACCGCATCGCGACGCCCGAAGACGTGCAGAAAGTCGAAGACAACAAGGTGCGCGCGAAAGACGCATTCGCGGTCGGTGAGAAGA
Organism: Selenomonas sp.; assembly: GCA_022773585.1. Taxonomy (GTDB): domain Bacteria; phylum Bacillota; class Negativicutes; order Selenomonadales; family Selenomonadaceae; genus Selenomonas_C. The sequence continues at coordinate 2,104 of JALEZZ010000020.1, forward strand.
AGATTGCGGAGCACAAGCTCCCGATGAAGCTCGTCAATGTCGAGTACACGTTCGACATGAACAAGATCGTATTCTATTTCACGGCCGATGGCCGCATCGACTTTCGCGAGCTCGTCAAGGATTTCGCGTCCGTATTCCGCACGCGCATCGAGCTGCGGCAGATCGGCGTGCGCGACGAGGCGAAGCTCATGGGCGGCATCGGCTGCTGCGGCCGGCCGCTCTGCTGCGCGTCGTTCCTCGGCGAGTTCGCGCCCGTGTCCATCCGCATGGCGAAAGAGCAGAACCTCTCGCTGAACCCGACGAAGATTTCGGGCATCTGCGGCCGCCTGATGTGCTGCCTCAAATACGAGAACGACGGCTATTGCAACGGCATGTGCTGCGGGCAGAAAAAGACGGTCGCGAAAGCGCCGGAGCAGGGCAGCATCGTCGCGACGATGGGCGGTGACGGCAAGGTCATCTCGATCAACACGCAGCGCCATACGGCGACGATTCTCTTGAACAACGGCCGGACGGTCGTGAGCGCCTGGGACGACATCGTCGAGCGCGATCCGGAAGACATCGCGGCGGAAAATGCAGCCGGGGCTGAGGACGAAGTGCTCGAGCAGGCATCGGGCGAGGCGGAAGAGGTTGGTTCTTCTATGCGCGAGCATCGCCCGCGGCGGGAGCGCGGCAGCCGTCCGCGCGGCGAGCGCCGTCCACAGCGCGACGCGCGCGAGGGCCAGCAAGAGGGCGATCAGAAATCGCATCGCCGTCCGCGCCGCACGCATGACAAGGGCGAGCGCCGCGAATGGCGCGAAAACCGCGAGACCCGTGAGACGGAAAAACTGCAGGGTGAGAAACCGCGCCGCAGCCGCCGTCCGCGGGGCGGCAGGAACCGCGACCGCCGTCCGAAGGACGGACAGCCGCGCGAGAACCAGAACCGTGAAAATCACGACAACCATGATGGAGAGAAAACAGAATGAGACAGCCCAGCCTCCGAGAACATGAGCGGCTGGACGACCTGATGAAGAGCGGGCGGCACATCATCCAGAATACGCAGGAATTCTGCTTTTCGCTGGATGCTGTGCTGCTCGCTCATTTTCCACGCGTCCATCCGCGTGACCGCGTACTCGAACTCGGCACGGGCACAGGCGTCATCCCACTGCTCCTTGCCGACGATGCCGCGCGCATCGATGCCGTCGAGCTCTCGCCCGTCATGGCCGACCTTGCCCGGCGTAACGTCATCATGAACGAGCTCGAAGAGAAAATCTTCGTGCGTGAAGGCGATTACCGCGCCATCCGCGAGCTGTATCCGGCTGAGAGCTTCCACCTCGTGCTCGCCAATCCGCCATATCGTCCTGTCCGGCAGGGACAGGCGAACAAGATTGCCGGCGTCGCGCGGGCGCGCCATGAGTTCACGGCGACGCTCGAAGATGTCGTCACGGCCGCGCAGTACGCGCTGCGCTTCGGCGGGCATTTTGCAATGGTGCACCTGCCGGAACGGCTCGGCGAGATCGCCGTCGCGCTCCACGCGCACCAGATGGAGCTCAAGCGCCTCCGCATGGTGCAGCCGAAAGCGGACAAGGCACCGAACATGATGCTCCTCGAAGCCGTCAAAGGCGCGGCAGCGGGCGGGCTCAAGGTGCTGCCGCCCCTCATCGTGCATGAGGCGGACGGCAGCTATACGAAAGAGATTTATGATATTTATGGCATGGAGATAGATACATGAACGAAACACATATTCCGACGCTCTACCTCTGCGCGACGCCGATTGGCAACCTTGAAGACATGACGTATCGCGCCGTGCGCGTGCTCGGGAACGTCGAGCTCATCGCAGCCGAAGATACGCGCCACACGCGCCAGCTTTTGACGCATTTCGACATCCACACGCGCCTGACGAGCTACCACGAGCACAACAAGTTCGAGAAAGGCCCTGAACTCATCGCGTGGATGCAGGAAGGACACGACCTCGCCTGCGTCAGCGACGCCGGCCTCCCCGGCATCTGCGACCCCGGCAGCCACCTCGCACAGCTCGCGATTGCGGCGGGCCTCAACGTCTCGCCGCTCCCCGGCGCCAATGCCGGCCTTTCGGCGCTGATCTGCTCCGGTCTCGACACGACGCGGTTCACGTTCGTCGGATTCCTGCCGAAGACCGCGAAAAAAGCGCAGGAAGTGCTCGAAGACGTCAAGGGGCGCACGGACACGCTGATTTTCTACGAAGCGCCGCATCACCTCAAAAAGACGCTCAAAGCCCTCATTGACGTGCTCGGGCCCGCACGGCAGGCCGCACTCGGGCGCGAGCTCACGAAGAAGTTCGAAGAATTTCGGCGGGGGACGCTCGGAGAACTGGCGGCGTATTATGAAGAAAACGAGCCGAGAGGCGAGTACGTCATCGTCGTCGAAGGCTGCGGGGAAGAAGCGGCGGAAGCCGTCGAAGAGAAGCCGCAAGACCCGAAGGCGTTGTATGAGCACTATCTCGCGAAGGGGATGCCGAAGAAAGAAGCCATGCGCGCGGCCGCGAAGGATTTGGGCATCAGTCGGCGGGACATCTACAATATGTTATTGGAATAACGCCTTAGGCTCCCTCTCAGAGGGAGCTGTCAGCGAAGCTGACTGAAGGAGTCTCACAAAATGGACGTGTGAGATGTACGATTGCATCTTACGCGGGCATTGAAAAAACTGCGCAGCCCGCGTAAGCCACAATCCTGCATTTCATATAACGTGCTTGTGAGACTCCTTCCGCCCTTCGGGCACCTCCCTCTGAGAGGGAGGCTGACATTTTCGGCAAGACTTGCTATAATTATGACAACTGCACGCGTTTCATTTGCGCGGCGCAGAGTTAGGAGGCACATGCATGAGAGAAAAGAAACCATTCTATATCACGACGCCGATTTATTATCCGAGCGCGAAGCTGCATATCGGGCATGCCTACTGCACGACGATTGCCGATTCCATCGCGCGGTATCACCGCCTCGCGGGCGATGATGTCTTCTTCCTGACGGGCTCGGACGAGCACGGGCAGAAAATCCAGCAGAAGGCCGAAGAAGCTGGCATCAAGCCCATCGAATACACGAACAAGATTGTCGCAGGCTTCCAGAATCTCTGGAAACGCCTCAATATCAGCAACGACGACTTCATCCGCACGACGCAGAAACGCCACGAGCGTGTCGTGCAGGAAGTCTTCAACCGCATTTACAAGAAGGGCGACATCTACAAAGGCGAGTACAAGGGCCTCTACTGCACGCCGTGCGAAAGCTACTGGACGGAGCACCAGCTCGACGAGAACGGCTGCTGCCCGGACTGCCACCGCCCCGTGCAGGAAGTCTCGGAAGAAGCCTACTTCTTCCAGATGAGCAAATATCAGGACCGCATCCTCAAATACATCGAAGACCATCCAGACTTCATCCAGCCGACCTCGCGCCGCAACGAGATGATCAACTTCATCAAGCAGGGCCTCGACGACCTCTGCATCTCGCGCACGTCGTTTGACTGGGGCATTCCCGTGCCCATCGACCCGAAGCACGTCATCTATGTCTGGTTCGACGCGCTGACGAACTACCTGACGCCGATCGGCTTCCTCGACGACCCCGAGAAATTCAAGAAATACTGGCCAGCCGACCTGCACCTCGTCGGCAAGGAAATCGTGCGTTTCCACACCATCATCTGGCCGTGCATCCTCATGGCGCTCGATCTGCCGCTGCCGAAAAAAGTCTACGGCCACGGCTGGCTTATCGTCGATGGCGACAAGATGTCGAAGTCGAAAGGCAACGTCGTCGATCCGAACGGCCTGATTGACGAGTTCGGCGCCGACGCCATCCGCTACTTCCTGCTGCGCGAAATCAACCTTGGCCAGGACGGCAACTTCTCGCGCGACGCGCTGATCCAGCGCATCAACAGCGACCTCGCGAACGACCTCGGCAACCTGCTGCACCGCACGCTCAACATGACGCTGAAATTCCAGGACGGCGTGCTGGCGGCGCCGTCGGGCGAAAGCGACGTCGACAAGTCACTCAAAGATGACGCGCTCGCGACGGTCAAAGCCTTCGCCGATGGCATGGAGGACATGAAGCTCTCCGACACCATCAAGACGGTCTGGGCCTTCATCAGCCGCGCGAACAAGTACATCGACGAGACGCAGCCGTGGGCGCTCGCAAAAGACCCGGCGAAGAAGCAGGAGCTCGCGAACGTCATGTACAACCTCGCCGAGGCATTGCGCATCATCAGCGTCCTGATTTCCCCGTTCATGCCGACGACGGCCGAGCGTATTTGGAACCAGCTCGGCCTCGCGGACGCGGGCAAGGCGTGGAAGGACGTCCAGCTCGAAGACATCGAGACGTGGGGCGGCATCCCGGCCGGCCTCCACGTCGGCACGCCGGAGCAGCTCTTCCCGCGCATCGAAGTCGAAAAAGACGACAAGCCTGCGCAGAACGCAAAGCAGCAGAAGCAGGCAAAGCAGGAGAAGAAAGCAAAGAAAGAAGAAAAACTTCCAGAAGGCATCATCACGATTGACGACTTCGCGAAAGTCAGGCTCTGCGTCGCCGAAGTCCTCGCCTGCGAGCCAGTCGAAAACGCTGACAAGCTGCTGAAGCTCACGCTGCAGGCGGGCGACGCGCAGCGCACGGTGCTCTCGGGCATCGCGCAGTATTACAAGCCGGATGAGCTCGTCGGCAAGCATCTCGTGCTCGTCGCGAACCTCAAACCGCGCAAGATGCGCGGCCAGCTCTCCGAGGGCATGATTCTCGCGGCGAGCGACGGCAAAGACCTCAAGGTCGTCGAAGTCAATATGCCTGCTGGGACCGAGGTCCGCTGATGGAACAGGAAGAACGCGACAACGTCGTTCCGTTCGCGCCGAAAAACGAAGCAGAACCGATAGAAAACATCGAGCTCGTCGACACGCACACGCATCTCAACGATGACAAATTTGCAGACGACGTCCCCGATGCCGTGGCGCGTGCGCGGGCGGCGGGCGTCCGGCGCTGCATCAACATGGGCGACACGCTCGAAAGCTCGAAGAAGGCCGTCGAGCTCGCGCATGCTTACGAAGGGCTCTTTGCCGGTGTCGGCATCCATCCCGAAGAAGCGCGCGAACTCACGGCGGATGATGACGCGCAGCTTGTGAAGTGGGCCGAAGACGAAAAAACTGTCTGCATCGGCGAGATCGGCCTCGATTATTACTGGGTGAAAGACGAGCCGACGCGGGAGCTCCAGCGCCGCATCTTCATCCATCAGCTGGGGCTTGCGCGCGACCTGCATCTGCCCGTCTGCATCCACGACCGCGACGCGCATGCCGACACGCTGGCGATTCTGAAAAAAGAGGGCCAGGGCATCCCGACCGTCCTGCACTGCTACTCCGGCAGCGTCGAGATGGCGCGCGAATTCCTCAAGATTGGCTGCTATCTTGGCACGGACGGCCCGCTGACGTTCAAGAACGCCTCAAAACTTTTGAATGTCATTCGTGAAATGCCGCTCGAGCGCCTGCTCGTCGAGACCGATGCGCCCTACATGGCGCCCGTGCCCATGCGCGGCAAGCGCAACGAACCCGCGTTCGTGCGCTTCATCGCCGAGAAAGTTGCCGAACTCCGCAGCATGACGCTCGCCGATGTTGCGCGTGCGACTACGACGAATGCCGAAGCAATCTACCCGAGACTTCGTCGCGCAGAAAAGCGCTGAAAAAGTGAACGGACCGTAAAAAAATCAAAAAGTGGTGGAACGCTGATAGCACAAGCGTTCCACCACTTTTCATTTCCCAATTTTCAGGTAAAATTCAGGCCATAGTGGGAGACTGAGACCAAGCGAGTTTGACAGGGTATAAAAATCCTGTTATACTGACACAAGTTCTTTCAGCTGTGGAAGGGGGAATTGAATGAGTACAAGAAACTTTCATCGGCATCACCACAAATCGAAAAAAGTTGCCCTGTGCCTTTCGCTCACTGCCACGATGGCGCTGAGTACTGGTTTCACGCAGAACAACGTCCATTCCGTCACGATCAACGTCGATGGCAGAATGATTGAAACCAACACGACGCACACGACGCCCGACATCATCCTCGCGCGCGCCGGTGTCAAGATGGACTCCAAGGATGAATACACGCTCAAGAAAATCGATGACCACACGGAAATCACCGTGCACAGAGCTGTCCCTGTGAATCTCACGATTGACGGACAGAAAACAACCCTCATGACGAGCAAGCCCACCGTCGGCGATGTGCTCGTAGAAGCTGGCTACGACCTCGAGAAATACGAGGCAGAGCCAGGATTAGACACGAAAATTCACGAGAATCTCGATATCAAGGTAAAGAAAGCCGCGGCAAGAAACGAAGAAGCCGCGCGACAGCAGGAAGAACAAGTACAGACGTCCCGGGGCACGCAGCGCTACTCTGCTGCCTACACGATGGAGGCCACGGCCTACATCGCCTCGGACGGCAACGGCGACGGCATCACGGCCATGGGCCTCGTCGCGCAGCACGGCGTTGTCGCCGTCGATCCGGGCGTCATCCCGCTCGGCACGCGCCTCTACATCCCAGGCTACGGCGAAGCCATCGCCGCCGACACCGGCGGCGCCATCTACGGCAACCGCATCGACCTCTGCATGAACAGCTACGGCGAGGCGATGAACTTCGGGCGCAGATACGTCACGGTGTACGTGCTGGATTGATGAAATGAGATGCCTCCCTCTCAGAGGGAGGTGCCCGAAGGGCGGAAGGAGTCTCACAAGCACGTTGTATGTAATGCACGATTGCTTTTTATGCGGGCTGCGCAGCCTCTTCGACGCCCGCGTAAGATGCAATCGTGTATCTCATACGCCCATCTTGTGAGACTCCCTCAGTCAGCTTCGCTGACAGCTCCCTCTGAGAGGGAGCCTTTTTTGTACTCAGTTTTTTTTGAACTTCAACGTCGCATGATCCGCCTTCGCCTTCTGGATCAGGGCTTTCAGCCGCTCGATGTTCTTCTTGTGCCGGTCGATGGCGAAGCCGATGCGGGTGTGCTCTTCTTCCGTGAACTCGTCACTTTCGTAGGCGCGCTCGATGCGGTGCAGGCGGGCCGTGACATCGTCGAGCTCGTCCGTCAGGAGCTTTTCCTCCTGCAGCGCGCAGCCGTAGACGGCGCGGAGCTGGTCGCGGACGTAGTCTGCATACCCCGGCTCGCCCGACGCGGCTTCGAGGCGCTTTGCCATCATATAGACGATGTCATACGGGCTCTCGCCGCTGTGAATCATATTGAGGATTTCCATCTTCATCTGCTGCTCCCGGCCGTGGGGCTGAGACACGATGGGGTCGATGTTGTTTTCTTCTGTTTCTGGCATAGTTGCTCCTTTTGAAAAAACTTCAGCCTCTCTCGCAGAGAGCAATGTCATTAAGAAGCAGGCCCCCTCAAGAGGGGGCTGTCAGCGAAGCTGACTGGGGGAGTAGTTGGGTGCTGGAGACAGACAAGTATGCGGAACGTTGCTAAGAACTTTAGCGGCAATTGCGTTCTTGCTAGGCTTCAGCATCCTACTACTCCTTCCACCGCTTCGCGGTCCCCCTCCCTCTAGAGGGAGGCTGGAGTTTGAATGGCTTCATGCTTGAGAATCCTATCCTTTATTATATTACAGTCCCACAGAATTGTCACGCGCAAAAAGTCTTTGCTACGTGGACAGGTTTGTGGTATACTGTTGGAAGTTTGAAACTTTCCGTTATATTTTTCCATGAAAGAGGCATCGATTCCATGAACCAGCTCAAGAAATCCGAGCTGCTCGCGCTCGGGCTCATGATGTTCTCCATCTTTTTCGGGGCCGGCAACCTCATCTTCCCGCCGGCGCTCGGACAAGCGGCGGGAGATCATCTCGGCATCGCCATGGCGGGCTTCCTCGCGACGGGCGTCGGACTGCCGCTCCTCGGCGTCGTCGCCATCGCGCTCGCGGGCGGCCGCTATATCGAGCTCATCCACTCCCGCATGTATCCGTGGTTTGCGACAGCACTGCTCGTCATCCTCTACCTCGTGATCGGGCCGTTCTTCGCCATGCCGCGCACGGGCGCCGTCTCATTCGAGATCGGCATCCGCCCGTTCCTCGATGCGGGCTCCATCACGCTCGGGCAGGCCGTCTACACGGCGCTGTTCTTCGGCGCTGCCTACTACCTCGCGCTGAATCCGAGCAAGCTCATGGACCGCGTTGGCAAAATGCTGACGCCGCTTCTCCTCGTCTTCCTCGTCGTACTGATTGCGCGCACGCTCATCTCGCCGCTCGGCCCCGTGCTCGACGCGGCTGGTGCCTATGTCGCCACGCCATTCTCCCAAGGCTTCCAGGACGGCTATCAGACGATGGATCTCCTCGCGACCATCGCCATCGGCACCATCGTCGTCAACGCGGCCCGCATGCGCGGCGTCCAGGGCACGCGCGCGCTCGGCGAAGTCACCCTTTTCTCTGGCCTCATCTCCGTCGTGCTCATGAGCGCGATCTACCTCTCCCTCTCTTACCTCGGCGCGACGAGTGCTGCCGTCCTCGGCCACTCGGAAAACGGCGGCCAGCTCCTCGCAGCGGCCGTCGGCATCCTCTTCGGCCCGTGGGGCAACGTCCTGCTCGCCGTCATCATCGCGCTCGCCTGCCTCACGACATGCTGCGGCATCACGAGCGGCGCGGCATGGTTCTTCAACAAGCTCCTCAAAAACCGCATCTCCTACGAGCGCCTGTTGTTGTTCTTCCTTCTTTTCTCCTTTGCCGTCTCGAACGTCGGCCTCACGCAGATCATCGCGCTCGCCGTGCCGTTCCTGCTGCTCATCTATCCGCTCGTCATCGTCTTCGTCGTGCTGTCGCTCTTTGACGGCATCATCGGCAGCCGCCCCGGCATCTATCGCGGCGCGCTGCTCGCGACGCTCGTCTTCAGCGCCATCGACGCCCTCTCGGCGGCGGGCCTCGGCCTCCCGGCCATCACGGGCGTGCTCTCCGAGTACGTCCCGTTCTACGGCATCCAGATGGGCTGGCTCGTGCCAGCCGTGATCGGCGCCGTCGTTGGAGGCGTACTGGGCTCGACCGTGAAAGAGCCCATCGTGGAAGCAGAAAAAGGCTGAGACTTCGAGCCCTTTTAGCCTCCCTCACAGAGGGAGGTGCCCGAAGGGCGGAGGGAGTCTCACAAGCTAGGCGCTGGAGATGCACGATTGCAGCTTATGCGGGCGTCGAAAGAGGCAACTGCGCAGCCCGCGTAAGTGACAATCGAGTATTGCACACGCCCATCTTGTGAGACTCCCTCAGTCAGCTTCGCTGACAGCTCCCTCTGGGAGGGAGCCTAAAAATGCCCTGCGGAAGGAAAATTTTTTCCTCTGCAGGGCATTTTTCATTTAAGTTTTTTCGGAAATCGACGATATATAGGACGAAAGGATTTAGCGCCCGGATCTCCCTCAGAACCTAAGGAAAGGAACGTTCATCATGGCGATGGTTATCAAGAACAATATGGCGGCGCAATCGGCGCTTGGCGAACTCAAGAAGAACAACGACAAGCTCGGCAAAGACCTCAAGAAGGTCGCGAGCGGCATGAAGATCAATGGCGCGGGCGACGACGCGTCCGGCTACTCCATCAGCGAGCGCATGCGCGTCCAGCTGCGCGGGCTCAATCAGGACAACGCGAACGCGCAGAACGCGTCGAGCTTGCTGAAGACGGCTGACGGCGCCATCAGCTCGACGGTCGACCTCCTGAAGACGATGAAGGAGAAGGCCATCAACGCGGCGAATGATACGAATACGGACAAGAATCGCGCGACCATCCAGAAAGAGATCGACCAGTCCATCGACCAGCTCGAAGACAACGCGAACGTCACGTTCAACAACAAGACGCTCTTCGACGGCTCCGTCGATGTCGGCGACGATGTCAAACAGGTCATTGTCAAAGGCCTCAACAGTGAGTGGATTGACTCGAGCCTGCAGCTCGTCAAAGACACGTATGGCATCTCGTTCAACGATGACACGGCGAGCGTGAAAGACATCAAGCTGAATTTCGAGACGGGAACGGGGTCGGCGCTGGCGTCTGCCGGTACGGCGTCTTTGGGAGGCGTCACGAAAGAGCTCACGCTCAACATCAGCATGGACTACTATTCGGACCTCGTAAAGACCGATCCGAATGGTCTGGCAAAGGGCGGCTACCTCGATCGTACGCTCTCACATGAATTCACACATGCCGTTATGGCATCGAACATTCGCGATTTCGGCAGCATCCAAAGGCGGTTTTGCCACCTTGGCAGATGCGAAAGCCGGATTCAAGGCCGATTTTGCAAAAGCTGGCAGTGCTAAGGCGTTCCTCAAGACTTACTGCGACATCGACACGGACAACCTCCGCGACACCGGCTCGGCCACGGGCTCGAAATCGTGGGTCGGCGAGGAAGCAGACAAAGAAGAAGTCGTCCTCGAAGGTCTGTCCACGCGCTTCTGGTGGTATCCGTCCGCGCAGAAGACGACGATCGAGGGCCTCACTGTGGACTGGGGCGACTATCCGCAGCCGGACCTCTCGCATGCGGGCTTCCGCTTCCAGGTCGGCACGAAAGCAAACCAGAACATCCTCGCGGCCTTCTCCGACATCCATGCCAACGCCCTTGGCCTGCGCAGCGATACAGGCAACCTCTTCAGCGTCCAGACGCGTGCCGACGCCAAGCGCGCCCTGACCATCTTCGACCGCGCCCTCCGGAAATCGCTCGACCAGGCGACGACCATCGGCTCCCTCGTGAGCCGCCTCTCGTACACGAGCAGCAACCTCACGACGGCCTCCGAAAACGTCCAGGCATCCGAATCCACCATCCGCGACGCCGACATGGCGAAAGAAATGACGGAATACACGAAGTCGAACGTCCTCGCCCAGTCCGCCCAATCCATGCTCGCCCAGGCAAATCAGAACGCCAGCAGCGTGCTGAGCCTGCTGCAGTGATGACAGAGACATGCGACCTGTGATAAAATAAAGACATGGCAGAGGGAGATGACTGCGATGCAAAAAAAAATCGCGAAACCAGAAGCCTATATTGTCGGAGGGAATACGAAGAGGCTGGATAGCCGTACGCCAGAAGTAGCTTTGAAAATGAAACATCTTTCAAACATGCTGATGAAACGAAACCAGAAACTGTATGAAAGCTTGGCTACGAAATGACACTCCGCGAAGAAATCGATATCTTGATACAGGACGTACTGGAAGTGCATGCGGAGCTAGAAAGAAGCGGGATGCCGATAGAATGCGGCATGCATGATAAAGGTTTGCTGGAGTCCGCAGTGAATGCTCCTTTTCAGACGTTTGCTGGCCAAGACCTCTATCCAGATATCTTTGATCGAGCGGCGCACTTAGGATATGGGATTATCAAGAATCATCCATTTCGTGATGGCAACAAACGTACGGCAACGCACATTATGCTGCTGTACTTGTTGGTAAATGATATCGATATAAAATATCAGGCCGATGAAATGGAACGTATCATTTTAGGCGTAGCAGATAGTTCGGTTTCGCCTGAAAAATTGTCGGATTGGCTGCGAGAACACGCAACCGTAGAACTTTAGAAAAAATTTTAATTTAAGTTTTACAGATTTTCGTCGATATAGTATAATGTAAGGAGCTTCCCTTTCGGGGGAGCGGCACGGGAATGCATTTTTTTGGAAGGAGAGACTGCTGCTATGGCAATGGTCGTGAAGAACAATCTCAGCGCGAAGAATACGCTGAACCAACTCAATAAGAATGAAAAGGCGACGGCGAAGGATCTCAAGAAGCTGGCTTCGGGCATGCGCATCAACAGTGCGGCTGACGATGCTTCTGGCTACTCCATCAGCGAGCGCATGGCCGTGCAGATCCGTTCGCTCGATCAGGATGATGCGAACACGCAGAACGGCACGAGCCTGCTGAAGACGGCGGAAGGCGCGGTCTCCTCGACGGTGGACATCCTCAAGACGCTGAAAGAAAAGGCAATCAATGCTGCGAATGATTCGAATACGGATGAGGATCGCAAGGTTATCCAGAAGGAAGTTGATCAGGCTCTCGAGCAGATTGATGACAATGCAAACGTTACTTTCAATGGTTTGACGCTCGTTGATGGCTCGAAAAATGATCAGGTCATCGGTGATGGTACTTCGACACATCTGACGAATGAAAATTTTGCAGATGGTACCAATATGAGAACAGAACTCGTCAATCTTACCGGCAAGGATGGCCAAAAACTCGGCATCATGCCAAATGATCAAGTGACGATTTCTTATGTCAAGGATGGCAAGACATGGTCGAATACGATTGCGGTAGATGAGACTACGCTTTTTGGCGATATGTTTTCGTGGGATCCTTGCCAGTCTGATATGACGATGACGACGGATCTTGATGAATCGAAAATTGGAACGGATCAGTTTGGAAATGATGTCTATACCATCGATGGGCGGAGCGCCATTACGTATCGTGCTGCAGAACCGGGATTGAATGGGCAAATTGCAGGCCTCACAATTTCAGTAGCGGATTCGCATGGGCAGTCGCGCAATACAACGAATACGCTCATTAATGATTTTCGCGAAACCATTCGTGCACAAGACCCATCCCAAGATAATGCTCTCGTGCTTCAAACAGGTACGAAGGCAAATCAGTCGCTTAAAGTTGGCTTTACGGATTTGCGTGCAACAGCGTTGGGATTGAAGAGCAAAGCAGGAGATACAATCCAGCTGACGACTCAGGTCTCGGCAAATGCATCAATTAATGCGTTTGATAATGCCGTAAGCAAGGCACTCGACATGCAGACGAAGATCGGCGCTGTCCAGAGCCGCCTCTCGTATACGTCGTCGAATATCGTCACGGCGAGCGAGAACACGACGGCCTCGAAGTCGACGATCAGCGATGCCGACATGGCGAAGGAAATGACGTCGTACACGAAGAACAACGTCCTCACACAGGCAGCACAGGCGATGCTGGCGCAGGCAAACCAGAGCAGCAGCAGCGTGCTCAGCCTGTTGCAGTAAGAACACTCACAGGGCTGCCGCTTTTGCGGCAGCCCTCTTTTGTCTAGGGAATGTGTCAATTGGGAATTATGGGAAAGGATCGGACCACTATGGACAGACGGCAGAGGGAGCAGGCGCGGCTGGCCTGCCAGATCAGCATCGGACTTATGGCGGGGATCTTCAGCGTCGTCCCGGTCGTCTCGGCATCTCCGGTACCGGATACGTCTGCCTCGGCGCCGAAACAAGGAAATTTCAAAGTCGATCAGACGACGAAGGCGGGCGTGACGGCCGTCACGAGTACGGACAAGAACAACATCGTCCCGTGGAAGGATTTCTCTGTCCCGAGCGGCGAGAGCGTCACGTTCGACGGCGGCACGAAGGGGCAGAACAACTACCTCAATATCGTCACGGGCTCGAACGCCTCGGCCATCAATGGCGACATCAAGGGCGGCAATGACGTCTATCTCGTCAATCCGCATGGCGTGCTCATTGGCGAAAAAGCGAATGTCGATGTCGGGAATCTCTATGTCTCGACGAAGGATACGGCGAGCGCGGTTTCGGAATTCACGAAGAATGGCATCACCGGTGCGAAGGTTATCGCGGGCACGGCGAATGCGGATGTCGTGAATCTCGGCAAGCTCAGCGCACAGAATGTCGAAGTTGTTGGCAAGAACATCACGTTCACGGTGACGTCGGATGTTGCGGCGACGGCGGGCAAAGTCAACCTTACGGCCAGCGATGATGTCACGAATCTCGGCAAGATCACGGCGACGGGTGGCGATGTCAACATCAGTGGCGCGAATATCTACCTGATGAATGATGGCAATGTCATCAGCACTACTTCAAAGGCATCGAACATCACGGCCGACAATATCAAGCTGGATGCTGCGTCCGGTAAGATCGAGAACTTCGGCACGCTGAAAGCGGGCACGAATGGCAATATCGACATCAGCGGTACGGACATCAAGCTCATGGACACGGCCGATGTTACGGCGAAGGCGGTCAATGTTGCAGCAAGTGGCACGGCTCGGATCGGCACGAAGACTTCGACGGGCAAAGGAACGTACACGACGCCGGCAAACTATACGACAAGTAGTAGCGGCACTGTGAAGAATTTCGGCACAATCAAGACGGCGGATGACCTTAAGTATGTTGCAAATGATGTATCGGCAACAAGTGACTATGAAATGGCGAATGATGTTGCATGGTCGGGCAATTCTCCGATTGGCGATGCAAAGAAACCATTCCAAGGCACTTTTGATGGCAACTATCATGCCGTGACTGGCATCAGCGTCACGAGCGGTACGTATGGTGGTCTTTTTGGATATACGAACGGTGCAACCATCAAGAATGTCGGCGTAAAAGGCGGTAAAATTTCTCTTGGGGTAAATGCATACGCTGGTGGTATTGTCGGTTATGCAGTGGGTACAACGCTTGAAAATGTATTCAATGAAGGGACTGCCATCACACTGGGGCCTAATAATAATGGCTGGAATGCGGGTGGTATCGCAGGATATGCAAATGGTGGCTCGATTACTACAGCATATAATACCGGTTCATATACTACGCGCGGAGGCGGTATCGTTGGCGTCACGAATGGCGTCAAGATTCAGAACGTCTATAACGAATCTACGGTTGATAGCGGCGTTATCATTGGTTCATCGCCATTCGGCGTTGCTGATGCAACAACCGTGGATAATGCCTATACGGTGGGTACTGCAATTAAAAATCAATATTTTACTCCACCTTCCACGGCAAATCCTATTACGAATACGGTTATGCAAGCTTCGTCCGTGAATGCGGCTAGTTATACAGATTTAACCGGGGTCAGCGGTAGCGGCTCCGACAATACGACCTGGCGCATTTATGAAGGGAAGACCCGGCCTCTCCTGCGTGCTTTCCTGCGTCGCGGCCGCGGCCCGGTCAAGGTGAACTATGACTATGACCACGGCACGGAAAATGGCAAGGTAGTGACAGGCACAAATGGCGGAGAAGATCTCGATGTCACTTACAATGGGAATGACCTCACACTCAGCAATGTAACGTATGCTGTTGCAGGCGGCCTGTATGTTGATGAAAGTAAAATCTCTCCGAAGACGCTTCCGACCTTCCATGATGCAAATGTCTATACGAATGATACTTCCTATAATTCTGATAGAACGGTTGCCGAAACAAAGTCTTCGAATGGAGTGACCCTCTTCTATACGGGGCAGGACGGCTATGACCTGATCGGCGACAAAGTGAAGATCAGGCAGCGTACGGTGGATGTGCAGAACGCTTTGCAGAATACCACCATTGAAAAAGAATATGATGGCACAAATGTTCTTTCTACAAGTGATCTTGAAAAGCTTTTAGCAAATTCAAATGGCACGAGCAAAGGATACATAGCAAAAGATCCGACGGCAAAACTCGATGCGAGTAGTTTGCACGCGACATATAGCGATGAGCTTGTCGGTGCAAAC
Source organism: Selenomonas sp. (assembly GCA_022773585.1). Lineage (GTDB taxonomy): Bacteria > Bacillota > Negativicutes > Selenomonadales > Selenomonadaceae > Selenomonas_C. Next base: position 17,458 of record JALEZZ010000020.1, read on the forward strand.
AAGGACGTTACCTTGTGGGGCGGCATCAATATTTTAAACCTTGGCACCCATCATAATTACGAACTTTCGAAAGGCAGTGCTACCTTCGGCAACCAGGCAAATCCGACGGTGCGCAAAGGAGCGGGAATGATCAACCCGCGCAAGCTCGTCGTCGATCTCACGAAATCGCAGGCTTCGATTTCGAAGACGTATGACGGCAAGTTCGATGTCGGCACGGTGAATGCGTCTGGTTTTGCGTTCAAGGATGTCAATTCTGCAGCGACGACGACGTATGACACGGACAACGTCGTGTTCAAGAATGGCACGAAAGAGGATGTCCAGCTCGGCCTGATGACGAATCAGAAGAGCTATTATGGCATCTATGATGCCACGAAGAAGACCTTCACGCAGGATGCCGATGCTGCTGATTCGAAGGATGTGCAGTATAACGGCCTGTACCTCACGGGCGATAATGCGGCAAACTATGTCCTCGTCGATACGAAGGGCAACAAGGTCTATGGCCAAATGGTCAATGGTGCGGGCGAAGACATCAATCTGAAAACGGGCGGCACGCTCTACGGCGCTGGCACGATCAACAAGCGCATCATCGACACGTCGGTCTTCACGGTAAAGGATGCGCAGGGCAACACGGCGGCGCCGACGAAGGTCTATGACGGCAGTTCGGCGTATGCGCTGCCGAGCGGCTCGACGCTCGTGCAGGGCACGTCGACGATCGCGGATTCTGGCGTTGTCAATGGCGAGAGCATCACGTTCGCCATCAATGGCAGCAACGCATACTTCACGGATGCGAACGGCAACGCGACATCGCAAGTCGCTGACGCGACGAATGCGGCCATCGGCATCACGGCGACGGCCGGCACGGGCACGAATGGCAAGCTCACGAAGCTCAGCAACTATGCCTGGGGCACGCCGACAGCGGCTGATCCTACGAAAGGAACGATGGGCTCGGCGCTTTCCGTCCAGCCGACGACGAACATCACGACATCAGGCTCCATCACGCCACGCGATATCACGGTGCAGGTCACCCAGCCGACGACGACCATCATCACGAAGACATATGATGGCACGCAAGCGGTCAACTATACGAATTATCCAGGCGCGGATACGTTCGGGACGAATGGCTATGTCGATTATACTTCGGGCAGCCTGAAGCTTGCGGATGGCACGAATGGTACGACGGCGGATGGTACATCGTTCAAGGTTACGGCAGAGTATGACAGCAAGGACGTCAACCGTCAGGGCGGCAGTCCGACGGGCACCGTCCTGAACCGCAACATCGATTATACGATTGCAATCGATGGCGCGAATGCGGCGAACTATACGCTCAATGGGCAGAAACTGTCGTCGGGCTCGAACTCTGTCACGATTTATGGCAAGAACAGCGGTGCGCAGGGACTCATCAATCCGAAGAATCTTTCATCGAGTTTTTCGAAGGTCACGAAGACGTATGACGGCACGACGAATGTGTCGCCAGGCGTCATCGGCACGACGACGCTCACGAATGCGAACGGTACGCTGGGCAGCGACGTTGTCAACCTGACGGTCGACAATGCAGCCTATCAGAGCAAGAACGTCAATGGCGATGGCACGACGCAGGTCATCAATGGCACGGCGCAGAAGAACTGGGTCAACTATTATGGTCTCTCGCTTTCGGGCACGAATGCGGGCAACTATACGATCAACACGACGGCTGTCGGCGAGGGCGTCATCAATCCACTCCAGCTGAAGACGGGCGACTTCACCTACAAAATCGGCAACCTCACGAAGGAATACGACGGCGACAACACCATCACGCCGGCGGATGCAAAAGCTCGTCTCACGAGCGTCACGGTCACGAGTACGGGCGATGTCTTCAAGGGCACGCGCACGACGGCGACCGGCGGCACGCAGGCGGTCGACTACACGCAGAATGTCTCGGCGACGTATGCATCGGCGAACAGCAACAACCAGACGGCGCAGGATGTCAACTACACTGTGACGGTCATCGATGATGGCTCGGGCAACTATGTCATGCCGACGGGCGGCATCACGGAGAGCGTCACGGGCACCGACGCGGGCGTCATCACGCCGCGCAAGATCGAGGCGCGCATCGTCGACAGCGACCTCACGAAGACGTATGATGCCGATGCGGCGGCGACAGCGAATGCGAGCAAGGGCAACAAGTATCTTATCAGCTACACGTATGCCGGTTCGAATCCGAACGCGACGGCCGGCCTCGTCGGCAGCGACACGGATGCTTCGACGGGCGTCTATGTGACGAAGGGCACGACGACGGCTGATGCGGACGCGAGCGCCGTCAAGGGCAAGGATGTCCTCTATACGCTCAAGACGAGCGCAAAAGACCAGTCGAATTATGAAATCGTCAGCGTCAGCAAAAATGGCACGACGACCACGACCACGCCGATCACGACATTGACGGGCGACGGCACGATCAACAAGCGTGGGCTGAAAGTAACATTCAATAACGTCACGAAGTCGTATGACGGCACAGGCGCGGTCACGGATGCCATGATTACGGGCGCGTTGGGGCTTGACGATGGTGCGAACCAAGCGGTTATCAAGAAAGACGGCCTCCTGACGGATTTTAATACCGCGACTACGGGCAGCACCCAGAAGCCCATCCAAGGCGCGTACCAGGATTCGACGAACCAGTTCAATGCCCAGAACGGCTACACGATCGCCTACAGCAACCTGCTGGCGGCGCTCGGCACGCATGCGAAGAACTACAACATCTCGAATCTCTCGAACACGGCGAACAACGGTACGATCTACGGCACGGGCGACATCACGAAGCTCGCGCTCAATGGCAATTTTGTCTTTGATTTCAATACGATCTCGAAGGAATACGATGGCAATGCCAATGTCGCGCACACGGACGTGAACGGCAACAATGTCACGGCGGAAAGCTATATCAACAATGCCTATGTCAACAACAATGGCACGCAGATCAAGTTGTCGAACATTAAGGCTACGAAGGCGACGTATGCTTCGGCAAACAGCAACAACTCATCTACGCCTCAGACAGTCACATACGATCTGACATTTGGCAATCTCAATCTTAACAACTATATCGTTGCGAACGGCACGACATGGACGAACACGAACACGGCCAATAATACGACGACAACGCTGACCTATAACAATGGTGCGTTCAAGGCCACGACAACGGGTACGATCACGCCGCGCAAGGTCGTGGCGTCGGTGGTTAACCATAATCTCACGAAGACGTATGACGGCACGACAACCGCCCAGAAGAATGGCACGACGCCGTTCATCTCTTATGAACACTATGTCGGCCCGAACAAGACGGGCGGCGCAGGTTCTGGCCTTGTTGCGTCGGATGTGGATGCTTCGACAGGCGTTTACGGTGCGACGGCGGATGCAAGCCAGACGACAGGGGATAAGACGGTCACGTATACGCTCGGTATCAACAACGCCTCGAATTATGAGATCGTCGATGGCGCGACGGGTTCCGTTGTGCAGAAAACCCTTCAGGACAAAGGCACGATCGACAAGCGCAAAGTGCTGATTTCCTTTACGGACACGCGCAAGACCTGGGATGGTACGACGGCGGCAACAGGAGATCTGCTGGCGCCAACCGTGACGTTCGATGACTCGAACAAGGCTGGCAATACGGACGGCAAGAGCGGCATCATCACGAATGCAGCTTTGGGCGCGGCAGCTGCGTTCCAGAACAATCTTGCAACGGATCCGGGGAAATACGGCACATATTCGCAGACGAATGTGACGCAGAACGGGCAGGCAGATACGGTCACGTACAATCTTGCCGAACTGTTCCGGACGTATGATGCGAGCGGCAACCTCATCAACGATTATGGCAAGAACTATGATTTCTCGGCCGTGGGCAACAATACGGGCAAGGGCTATATCGACCAGCTCGTGATTACGAATCCGAATGCGTTCCATTTCAATTTTAATCCCATCACGAAGGAATACGATAATACGTATAACGTCGGATATACGGATCGCACGACAGGAAAGGCAGTTACGGCTGCTTCGTTCGTCAAGGATTCTTATGTCACGGTCAATGGCAAGAACATCAATCTCGGCGGCTGGACGGCGACGGGAACATACCAGAGCAAGGACAGCAGCAACAAGGCGCAGCCGGTGACGTATACGGTCAATTTCGGCTCGAATGCCGGCAGCAATTTCACGCTGGGGAGCTTTACGCGGAATGGCCAGAATACGGCGGCAGACCCGACGCTGAAGTACAGCAATGGCGTCCTGACGGCGACGACAGAGGGCACGATCACGCCGCGTACGGTCTACGCTTCGCTCAAGAATAGCCCGACGCAGGTCACGAAGACCTATAACGGCCTGACGGACATCCTGCAGAATGGCAGTTCTCAGAACATCATGGGCGACGTGCAGATGAATGGCCTGCTCACGGGTACGGCGAATGATGACGGCGTCCGTCTCAATACGGCGGCTTCGCAGGCGCAGTATAAGGACAAAAATGCCGGTTCGAATAAGGACATCATCTACAATCTCAGCCTGACAGGCACAAATGCCAGCCAGAATTATAAAATTGTTGATGCGAATCAGCCGACAAAGGTTATTACGAGCCTCACGAGCACGGGCACAGGCAACATTGACAAGGCACACCTGTCGATTGATTTTGGCCGTGTCGAGAAAGTCTATGATACGTCAGCCGATGTCACGACGACGAGCCCAGGTTCGATGAGCGGTGGTGCAACGCAGAAGACGACCACGACGATTGCACCGACGCTGTTTGGTTTCGTTGCGGCGGATAAGACTCCGTCGCTCGCTATGAGCAGTACGGGCATCACGGGCGAGTATGCGACGTGGGATACGAAGAACAATACGGCCGTGGCCGATGCGAATGTCAACCGCGATACGAGCGGCAACGTCATCGACAAGGGCGTTCAGTACAAGAATATTGCGCAGGCATTTAATTCGATGGCGGGCAGTGCACAGTATCAGTCTCTGCTCCAGAACTACGACCTCACGGGCGGCTATATTGCGCCGGGCAGTGCGTCGGGGGCATCGGCGAAGGTGCTTTCGGCGAATAACGGCATCGCAGATACGGTGTATTTCAATGAGGCAGCTGCCAAAGGCCAGATCAAGCCGCTCGCGCTCACGCAGGGGGCTTTGATTGACCAGTGGAACCGCCCGATCACGAAGGTCTATGATGGTACGGCGGATGTCAAGAATCCGACGCAGTATATGACGCTTTATGTGGCAGACCCGACGAATACGAGCCAGCCGCTGACGATCAATGGCAAGACGTTTGCCGTGGGGTATACGCTGGCGCAGAACGGCGCGATCTACAAGGATGCGTCGGGCAACGCCCAGATCAACCAGACGGGCAATACGCCGGTCTCGGTGGAGTATTCGGTCAACGGCCTTTCGAAGACGTCGCTCAACAACTTCTCGACGCCGCTCACTTTCCAGAATACCTATACGAGCATGGCGATCGGCAATATCACGCCGCGGACGATCTATGGCACGGTCACGAAGAAGACGGATGTCAACAAGACATATGACAGCACGAAGAATCTGGATGCTGCAGGGCTTGCCAATCTCGCTGTCACGCATTCGGAGACGGATGCAAATGGCAATACGGTGACGAATGCAACGGGGGACGGCATCCTGGCAAAAGATGCTGCACTTGGCGTCACGCTGACGAAGAGCGGATCGTATGATAATGCGGACGCGACCATCAAGCCGGGCGCTCAGGCGACGAATGCGCGGAACATCAATTATACAATGACGCTCAACGACCCGACGGGGCTCGGCAACTATGTGCTCGACCCGAATTATCCGAATGGGTATACGGCGACGGGCGACATCTATCGCGCAAAGATCAAAGTCCACAGTGATGCAAAGACGAGCACGGAAGGCTCGACGCCGTCGGGCTTTACGGGCAAGACGACGGGCTGGTACAATGATGCCGATCATACGGCCTATCTGAGCAACGGCGGGGATTCCAACATCACCTGGAATATCAAGCCGGGGCAGGATGCTACGAAACGTGGGACGTATGGCATCTATGGCTGGTATCTCGGAACGACGTTCCCTGTGCAGCAGGTGTCGCAGACGACCGATCCCACGACGGGCGCTGTGCTCACGACGACGGAGACCATCACGAATCCTGTCACGAATGTCGTCATCACGCGTGTGACGGATGCGAAGACGGGCTTGGTGACGTATCAGGATGCGGCAGGCAAGGCACTGCCTGCAAGCTCTGTGATCGGATGGTTCAATTTCTCGAACGATCCGACGAAGACGTCCGATCCGGATTGGGCTTCTTCGGGCCTTGCAAGCTACGCTCTTGTCGGCAGCCAGAGAAATGGCCTTTATGGAACGAATTATTACTTCGAGCAGGATCCGAGCGATCTGACGGTGAATGCGGTTTCTCATGGCGGCGGCGGTGGCGGCGGCACGGTCATCCCGTCGAAGCCGGTCACGCCTGTCACGCCAGTGACGCCGGTGTCGCCTGTGACGCCGACGAATCCGACGACGCCGACGAATCCTTCGAGCCCGATAACGCCTTCGAGCGTGCCGGACGTGTCTTCGGACGTCAATGCCGCGAAGCAGTTCGTGCCGAATGCGAATGCGTACAACAATGCGTCGCATGATGATTTCGGCAGCGTGACGCGCTCCGGCTCGGCAGGTCTCGAGTACGCTTCGGGCGGCATCAACGTCCTGAGCGAGACGGGCACGCCGAATGTCAGCACGTCGGAAGTCGACAATGCGGCCATCGGCTTGCAGAATTCCGGCTCCATCGTCAACCTTTCGGGCGGTGACGCCATGGAGGTGGATGCTTCGCGCATCGATCTCACGGGCGGCGATTCGTTCACGGTGACGACGGACGGAAAGACGGCATATGACAGCACGGCGGCGATCGAAACGACGGGAGCCCAGACGAAGGAAGGTACGGCTGCGATTGAGACGGCTGGCGCCCAGACAAAGGATGGTGCGGCGGCGGTCGATACGACGGCGCTGGACACGACGGGCGCACAGACGCGCGATGCGTCGGCAACGGTCGAGACGGCCGGGACGGGCACGACTCTGACGGAGACGTCGTCGGATTCGCAGTCGGTTCTTTCGGAGACGGCGCTGCCTTCGACGGATGGCAGCGAGAGCCGTGACGCGCAGGCGGAAGTCCGCTCGGCAGATGCCGATGTGACGACGTCGGACGCGAAGACGGAGCTGCAGTCGACGACGGATGCTTCGTGGCTCTTTGGCGACGAGGCTTCGGCGGACCAGCGCCAGTCGGAGACGGCGAAAGGTTCCAATTCGTCTTCGTCGGAGGACAGCGGGACGTCGCTCTTTGCCAATCCACAGGATGATGATGCGGCGGCTGCACAGTCGGCGATCTCGGTGAAGACGGCGGATGACACGGAGAGCGATGACACGGAGGACAAGGAGGATGACGACCGCAAGGATGCCGATCAGGCAGACCATGCGGACGACGGCTCCATTGGCATCGAAGCGGAAGGCTCGACGGTGAATGTCGCTTCGTGAGTTTCGCGAGCTTTCAAAGGGGAAGGGAAGGACGCTCATTGAGATATAAAGCCCTGACGGCGACGGTGCTCCTTGGCATGGCGATGGGCGGCACGGCTTCGGCCGCGCCCTCGCTCTGGGGCCCGGAGCAGGATATTGGCAGCCAGGCGCCAAAGCCTTCGGCATCGGTCGAACTCTGGGAGGTCGGCGACGAGAAAGGCACATGGACGCCGGAACAGGAACCGGAGCAGAAGCCGGACGAGGAGCAGGCAAAGCCTGCGGAACCAGAGCAGAAGCCGGAGGCGAAGCCCGAAGCCACGTTTACAGTGAAGAGCATCGACATCGATGCGTCGGAGTTGAAGGTGGACAAGGCGGCGCTTTCGGATCTCATGAAGGACTGCATCGGCGACGGCGTGACACTTTCGAAGCTCAACGGCGCGATCGCGCAGGTCACGGCGTACTGCCGCACGCACGGCTATCCGGCGTCGGCGGCGTATCTGCCCGCGCAGGAAGCGAAGGACGGCGCGATCCAGATCAAGGTCATCCCAGGCCGCTATGGCGATGTGAAGCTCGAGAACCACAGCAAGCTGAAGGACGGCGTTGCCATGCGCTTCGTCCAGGGGCTCAAGAAGGGCGAGATCATCCGTTCGCGCGGGCTGGAGTCGACGCTGTATTCCATTTCGGACGTCAGCGGCACGAAGGCCGTCGGCGTGCTCGCGCCGGGCAAGGAGTTCGGCACGAGCGATGTGACGGTGCGCATCGAGGATGGCAAGCAGACGAATACGGTGCTCTATGCAGAGAACTACGGCTCGAAGTCGTCGGGACGCTACCGCTATGGCTTGCAGCAGAGCTTTTACGACATCGGGGGCCTCGGACAGCGCGCGAGCCTCGGCGGGCTCATCTCGAATGCACGCATGCACAATTACTATGCAAACTACGAGATGCCGGTCGGCCGCGGCGGGCATCTGCTGGGGCTCGGCATCAGCCAGATGGACTACAATCTCGGCGGGCTGTTCCGTGCCTGGGGCGCGAACGGCAAGGCGAAGACGCTGAGCCTGTTTGGCACGGTGCCCATCTACCATCTGCACGACCGCCAGCTCAAATTCCTCTATGGCTACGACTATCGCAAGCTGGAGGACGATCTCGATATCTTCGAGGGGCTCGCGGACAGCGAGAAGCATTCGAGCTCGGTGCATGTCGGCGTTGCGGGCAACCAGCAGATCGACCCGAAGACATCGGTTGATTTCGATGCGACGCTGACGCATGGCAAGCTGACGCTCGATTCGTGGTACGCGCAGCTGCGCGACGCGCTTGGCGGCGATACGGAGGGCTCGTTCACGAAATTCACGTTCGATGGTACGCTCGTGCGCTCGCTCGGACACCGGACGGACGTGATGGAAAAGATTTCGGGGCAGCTCGCGAGCCGCAACCTCGATGGTTCGGAGCAGATCTATCTCGGCGGCGCGAACGCGATCCGCGCGTATCCGCAGGGCGAGGGCTCGGGCGATGACGGCATCACGAGCACGACGGAGTTCCGCTACTATACGAATGTGCCGGGGCTGATCCTCAGCACGTATTTCGACATCGGCCATGCAAAGCTCTCACACGACGGCCGCGCCGGCAGCGAGACGCTGAAAGGCTGGGGCCTCGCGGCGAGCTACCAGCGCCCCGGCGACTGGTTCGCCCGCCTCGACTACGCAAGGCGCATCGGCGACAGCAAGTATCTGAGCGAGGATGCAAAGGCGAAAGGGCGGCTGTGGTTCCTCTTAGGAAAGATTTGGTAACTTTAGAGAAGCCTCCCTCTCAGAGGGAGGTGCCCGAAGGGCGGAGGGAGTCTCACAAGCATGACGTATGAGATGCACGATTGTTGTTTATGCGGGCGTCGAAAAAAGCAACAACGGCACCCGCGTAAGCAGCACTCCAGCATCTACTGTGCCCATCTTGTGAGACTCCCTCAGTCTCGCTTCGCTCGACAGCTCCCTCTGGGAGGGAGCCTTCGAGGAGAACTGTTTGACAAACTTCGGCGACTGTTGCTATAATAGTGAGGTCGTGGAGAGGTGTCCGAGCGGTTTAAGGAGCCGGTCTTGAAAACCGGTGATGCGGCAACGCACCGTGGGTTCGAATCCCACCCTCTCCGCCACTTTAGAAACGTTGGAAGAACCGTCACATCGACGGTTCTTTTTTTGTTGTCCTACCTACTATAGCAGCCTCCCTCACAGAGGGAGGGGGACCGCGTTAGCGGTGGTGGGAGTGTCGAAGGTAGGGCGTAACTCTTTGCAGGAGTGCTTCTGCGAAGGCACGAAAGGATGTCATACCAGTGAAAATCGCATTTTTCGATTCCGGCCTCGGCGGACTGTCCGTTCTCCATCATGCGCGGCGCGTGCTGCCGCATGAGCAGTTTGTCTTTTACGCCGACGAGACGCATGTGCCGTATGGCACGAAGACGCGCGCGGAGGTCGAGAGCTTCGTTGCAGAGGCGTTCGAGTTCTTGCTGAAGCAGGATGTCAAGGCTATTGTCGTGGCGTGCAACACGGCGACGTCTGTTGCCGTGCCAGCGATGCGCGCGCGCTACGACCTGCCGATCATCGGCATGGAGCCGGCCGCGAAGAAAGCGCTTGCGCTTGACCCCGTCCATCGCGTTCTCGTGACGGCGACGCCCATCACGGTTGCGGGCGAAAAGATGGAGCACCTGATTGAGCGCGTCGATCACGAGCATCTCGTCGACCGCCTGGCTCTTCCCGAGCTCGTGACGTTCGCCGAAAACATGGTCTTCGACGGCCCCGAGGTCGAGGCGTACCTGCGGAAAGCGCTCGCGCCGTATCAGCTCGAAGATTATTCGGCTCTCGTCCTCGGCTGCACGCATTTCAACTACTTCAAGCCCGCATTCCGGAGAATCCTGCCGGAGAGCGTGAGGTTCATCGATGGCAACGAAGGCACAGTCGCGCAGCTCATAAGAAAGCTCAAAGAGCGCGGCGAGCTCGCGGGAGAAGAGCAGGAGCAGACCGTCGAATATTTCTATTCGGGGGAGCGGGTGACCGAGGAGAAGGAACTGGAGAGAATCGAGATGTGCAATCGACAGCTCGATAAGGTGTATGAGCTTTGAGGACGGCGCCCGCCAGTTGCGGCTTGCGCCCCACCACCAGCCCCCAGGGCTTGTGCGCCGCAGACTCTTTCGGACTGCCACCCGCCCGGGCGTGGCCCGCGTAAGATGGAATCGTGCATCGACTGTGTCTAGCTTGTGAGACTCCCTCCGCCCTTCGGGCACCTCCCTCTGAGAGGGAGGCCGCAATAAGGAAGGCTCCCTCTCAGATAAGCAGACGCTTAGCGCTTTAGCGCTTAGCGGTCGCTTATGCCGCTTACGGCTGGGAGCTGTCGAGCGAAGCGAGACTGAAGGAGTCTCACAAGATGGACGATTTCGATTCTGGATTGTAATTTATGCGGGCTGAGTTGTTTAAAAATCATCCGTTCGTTTTCATTTGCTTTACAAGGGAGGCCCCACTTCATGCGTTCCCATCTCTACCGCTCTCGCTCTCAGCAGAACGCGAAATCTCTTCGTCAGAATATGACGCCGCAGGAGCGGCATTTGTGGTATGATTTCCTGCGGCTGGCTCCGGCGAGGTTTCAGAGACAGCGGCCGATTGGGAGATATATCGTGGATTTCGTGTGCGTGTCTGCGAAGCTGATTGTGGAGCTCGATGGCTCGCAGCATTGTGAACCCGAGGCCCTGGTATGGGATGAGGAACGTACGAAAGAACTGGAGTCGATGGGCTATCGTGTGCTGCGTATTTCGAATCTCGACGTCAGCCAGCATTTTCGGGAAGTGTGCGAAAAGATTTTGCAGGCGGTGGAAGATGTGGGAGTGGAAGGGAGAAGTTATTGAAGCATGGAAGCGAGTGCGGAGCCCGCGTAAGCAGCAATCGTGAATCGTCTACGTCTAGCTTGTGAGACTCCTTCCGCCCTTCGGGCACCTCCCTCTGGGAGGGAGGCACGCAATAAGGAAGGCTCCCTCTCAGAGGGAGCTGTCGAGCGAAGCGAGACTGAGGGAGTCTCACAAGATGGACGATTTCGATTCTGGATTGTAATTTATGCGGGCTGAGCTGTTTTCGATGTTTTGTCCCGCGCAGTTTCATTAAAGCTACGTACTGGGCGGGCGGCACATTATCCTGTCTGCGGGCTGCGTCCCATCAGGGGTTGGTGGTGGGATGCGATAGCCCTGCTGGCGGGCGATTATCTCCGCCCTCTTGACTTTGCCCCGCTTTTGTTTTAGGCTATTGACGTATGTTTTTGGAAGGGAGGCGCATGGAATATGCCGGTTACGGTCAGGCATCGTGTGAATTTTTATGATACGGATGCGATGGCGGTCGTGCATCATGCGAATTATATCCGGTGGTTCGAGATCGGGCGCGTGGAATATCTGCGGTCGATCGGGATCACGCTGGACATGCTGATGGATGACGGGTATGTCTTTCCCATCACGGATGTCAGCGCGAAGTATGTGTCGCCGGGGCGTTTTGACGAGGAGCTGCTCATCGAGACGACGCCGACGGCGCTGACGAAGGCGAAGATGGCGTTTGACTATCGCGTGCTCGATGCGGAGACCGGGCGCGTGCTCGTGCTCGGCCATACGCAGAATGTCTATACGAGCCGCGAGACGGGCCGCATCGAGCGGCTGCCCGATAAGTATTGGACGATTCTCAAGGCAGCTATGGCAAAGGAAAAAGCAATCAAGGCCCAGAATGAGGGCTTGAAAGATAAATAAGAAGAAAAGGGGAAGATTGTTCGATGGATTTCTTGGATATCGTGGAACTCATCTTGATCGTCATCCTGGCGGTCATGATTCTTTCCGACCTCCTGCTGGCCGCGCTCGGCAAGGAGAAGGTCGTCGTGGATACGAGCGCTCCGTTCAAAAAGGTCAGTATGGATGACGAAAGTCTCGTCATCGAAAAGGAGCTGACGTTCCGCAACGAGGGCAAGCAGTGTGCGACGATCATGGACGCCATTGTGCGCCCGCTGCTGCCGTATGAGCAGTATGATGGCATCGAGGCCCGCGGCAAGGCGGAGCGCGAGGGCGAGCCGCGCGAGGATGATTATTTCGAGGCCGTGCTGATCCAGAAGAAGGGCGACGCGAAGGGCGAGGATGTGCTGCACATCTTTGCAAAGCTGAAGTTCCTGCCGCGCAAGGGCATGACGCTTGAGGAGGCGCTGTCGCATATGGTGGACATCGCCGTGGACGTCATCTGGCAGGAGACGGGCCGCATGCCGTATCATTATGAGAAAGTGCAGCTGAAGCTTTCAGCGGAAGAAATTGCACAGCTCGCGGGCGTCACGCTCGCGAAGGACTGAAGGAGGCACGATCATGGCAGAAATGGAACTCATCCCGGTGCCGACGCGCATCCTGACGGAGAAAGATGACATCATCGACGCAATCGATCATTATACGAAGGGCAAGGTGGGCCCGGACGATCTCATCTGCAGCGCAGAGTCGGTCGTCGCGATTACGCAGGGCCGCTATGTGCGGCCGGAAGACCTGCACATCACGCGCGTCGCGCAGTTCTGCTGCCGGTTCATCCCGGATTACGGCAGCCTCGCGTCGCCGCACGGCATGCAGTCGCTCATGGATGTTGAGGGCAAGTGGCGCGTGGCGTTCGCGTTGTTTGCGGGGTTCTTTGCAAAGCTCGTCGGCAAGAGCGGCATGTTCTACAAGTGGGGCGGCAAGGAGACGGCGATGATCGACGACGTCACGGGCACGATGCCACCGTTCGACAAGTGCATCGTCTACGGCCCGGCCGATGCGGACAAGGTCTGCGCGCAGATTGCGGAGCGCACGGGCGCGTTCGGCGCGATGATTGCTGATGTCAATGACCTCAAGCGCAGCCGTGTCGTCGGCATCACGAAGGCCGTCGATGGCGACATCGCGCGCATGCTGCTCATCGACAATCCGTTCGGCAACGCGAGCCAGAAGACGCCGATCTGCATCATCAAGAATTACCGGCAGTATCAGGAATCGAAGAAATGAGGCTGCATCATAGGGCGCCGGACGAGCTTCGTCCGTGCGAAATCCGCCGCCATTTCCAGCGCTATCCGGCGGGCTCGGTGCTCATCGAGATGGGAAATACCCGGGTCATCTGCGCGGCGACGGTCGAAGACCGCGTGCCATTCTTCCAGCGCGGGACGGGGCTCGGCTGGATTGCGGCGGAGTATGCTCTGCTGCCGAGCGCGACGAATACGCGCACGCCGCGCGAGGCGGTGCGCGGCCACCAGAACGGCCGCACGCAGGAAATCCAGCGGCTGATCGGGCGCTCGCTGCGCTCGGTCGTCGATCTCTCGGCGCTCGGCGAGCGGACAATCCAGATTGACTGCGACGTCATCCAGGCGGACGGCGGTACGCGGACGGCGTCGATTACGGGCGCGTTCGTCGCGCTCGTCGAGGCGTGTTCGAGCTTTTATGAAAAGGGGAACGTGTTCCCCGTGAAAGATTTCCTCTCGGCCATCAGCGTCGGCGTCAGCGCGGACGAAGAGCCGATTCTCGACCTCTGCTATGAAGAGGACTCCCACGCCATCGTCGACATGAACGTCGTCATGACGGGCGAGGGCAAGTTCGTCGAAGTGCAGGGCACAGGCGAAGGGCGGCCGTTCTCGCACGAAGAGCTCGGAAAGCTGCTGGAGTACGGCGAGAAAGGGTGCCGGGAGCTCATTTCCTATGAGAAGGACGTGCTCGGAGGCGAGCTCGTTTGGCTTGTAGGGCGTGTGGGGTAAGAACCGGATGTCGCACCCGCGGAAGTGGCGCCGTACGGTAAGACCAGCTGTGCAGGGGACTCCCCCAGTCAGCCATTCGGCTGACAGCCCCCTCTGGGAAGGGGCCTCCTGTATAAGGCCATATTGATGATAGAACAGTACTGTCAGCGTTTGACATACAATCTGACTTGCAATAGGAACGGAGCCGTACTTATACCGAAGCCCCCTTCTAGAGGGGGGACGGGCCGCGTGAGCGGCGGGGGGAGTCCCCTGCATGACCTGACAAGTTGCAGGTCGTAACTTCTGCGGGTGCGAGGCAGAACCAGATCGAGGTGTCACTATGAAAAGAATTGTCATTGCGACGAAGAATGCGGGGAAGATCCGCGAGATGAAAGCGGCGTTTGCGCATCTGCCGGTGGAGGTCGTGTCGCTCGCGGCGTTCGGCGAGCTGCCGGATGCGGTCGAGGATGGGGTGACGTTCGAGGCGAATGCGCGGATCAAGGCGCATTTTTTCCGTGAAGAGACGGGCTGTGCCTGCATCGCGGACGATTCGGGCATCGAGATTTCGGCGCTCGGCGGCGCGCCGGGCGTGCATTCCGCGCGGTTCGCAGGTGTGCATGGCGATGACGCCGCGAACAATGCGAAGATGGTCGCAGAACTTCGTCAGCGCGGCGAAGGCGCGTCGGCGGCGGACTACCGCTGCGCGCTCGTGTTCGAAGATACGGACGGCACAATCCTCACGGCCGATGGCCGCGTGGACGGCACGGTGCGCCTCTCGCCGCGCGGCGAAGGCGGCTTCGGCTATGACCCGTATTTCTACGTTTCACGCGACGGCGGCGAAGAGAAGACGATGGCGGAGCTGACGCTTGAAGAAAAAGATGAAATCAGCCATCGCGGGAGAGCGCTGAGAGAACTGGTGAAGAAGTTGGAAGAATACTTCGGTTGAGGAGTTTTGCATGAAAGTCGTGATTTTGAGCGATACGCATGGCAGTACGCAGGCGGTTGAGCGCGTCTTTTCCGAGCAGCCGGATGCGGAGCTTTACCTGCATGCAGGCGATGTGCTGAGCGATGCAAAGTATCTGGCGTCGCTCGTGGGCGCGGAGCTCAATGCGGGCGAGCAGGATGAAAGCGTGTCGCCGCGCGTGATCGGCGTGCCGGGCAATACGGACTGGCCGGACGGCAATCAGCCGCTTGCACGGGTCGTCTGTGCGGCTGGGCATCGCATCCTGCTCGCGCACGGGCACAGCTTCGGCGTGCAGTACACGACGAAGTTTTTTGCCGAGGCCGCGGCGGAGTCGAACTGCGACATCGCGGTCTACGGGCACACGCACATCGTCGATGTGTCGCCGGGGACGCCGATCACGGTGCTGAATCCCGGTTCGGCGGCACGGCCGAGGGACGCGTATGAGCCGTCGTATATGGTGGTTGAACTTTCGGAAGGGCAGCGCCCGGACGTGAAGGTTGTGCGGATGAAAGAATTGTGATTCGTGGGAAGTATGCAGGCTCCCTCCCAGAGGGAGCTGTCAGCCGAATGGCTGACTGAGGGAGTCTCACAAGATGGGCGTGTGAGATATACGATTGCATCTTACGCGGGCATCGAAGAGTCTGCGAAGCCCGCATAAGCTACAATCATGCATTCCATATGACGTGCT
>JALEZZ010000037.1 GCA_022773585.1 Selenomonas sp.
GAATCAACAACAAGATCAAGACGCTGCGCCGCCAAGCGTACGGCTATCCTGATGATGAATATTTCTTTTTGAAGCTCATCGACATGAGCCGTCACTGATGGATGGTACTACGCGAATCCCACAAGAAAAATGATTGAGCCAAAAAATGATTGAGCCAGAATTTTCATGTGCATTCGGTGACTATCCTTTTGACACATGAGCATCCAGATCATACAGCTGGCGTGCCTGCTTTGCGAAGAGAATTTTCCGTGAATTTAATCTGTCAGCGGGAATGCGCTCGAAGAATTATGGAAAAACGCAATAATCGCTTATTAGCGCTTCTTCCTTTGGCACGGCAGGGCAAGAGAAAAGAAATAAGTTTTTATTATCATGCATGCCCTTCAGAAACAATTCTTGCAGATGAGACATTTGATAGAGAAAAGAGGTTTCAATGGCATGAGCATTCTGTTTTCATGCAGGCATGGCCAGGCCATTCTCCTGGTAGTTGCGGTATCAAGGTAGATGAGAATTGTATTTTTACAGGGGATGCTATGATTCCGGATTCGAAGGTGATTCTGCGCTATCCAGGAGCATCAGTCGAAGCCTATAAACATAGGACGCTTCCAAAACTGCTTTCTATTTCGGAGCAGACTAGAATCTTTCCGGGACATGGCATGCCTTGTCAATATCGGGAGCTTCAGTATCGAGAGGGAATGTTTCAGTATCGGGCAGGGGGAGGCCATAGGTGACGAATGTGTGAGAAGAGCGGAATGTCGGCTTTGTTTTCGTCATGGTCAGGTTTTGGAAAGCGATGTGCGTTGATAACAGATGATGTTGCTGTTTCGTATCATGAGTTCAGAACATGGGGGGATGCGATAGCGAATGGAGTGGGTGAGAGGGCTTTAGTTTTTCTTCTTTGTACTAATACATTGGCTTCCATTGCTGGTTACACGGGCTTTCTGCGTCATCGTGCCGTTCCAGTCATGATGGACGCTGCGCTTGATTCTAGGTTGCTACGGCATCTTGTGGCATTATATTGCCCATCCTTTTTTTGGATGCCGGAAGAGCGGCGAGCAGAATTTCCTAAGGCAGAAGAGAAGTTTCACTTTGGAGGATATGTATTGCTTTCCATGGGAGAAAATGAGCCTTTTCCTCTCCATGACGATCTCGCGCTCCTGATGACGACGTCTGGCTCGACGGGGTCGCCGAAGCTGGTGCGGCAGTCGTATGAGAATCTCGCGGCGAATACAGCGTCCATCATTGATTATCTGCAGATTTTGGCAGAGGATCGCGCCATCACGAATCTTCCGATGCACTATGTTTACGGGCTTTCCATCATCAACACGTATCTTTCGGCGGGAGCGTCGCTCGTCGTGACAGACAAGACGCTGTTCGACCGCGGTTTCTGGCAGCTGATGCGCGAGCAGCAGGTCACGAGCCTTTCAGGCGTCCCGTATACGTACGAGATGCTGCGGCGGCTGCGGTTTTTTCGGCAGGATCTTCCGGCACTGCGCGTGCTCACGCAGGCGGGCGGAAAGCTCAGCCCGAAGCTGCATGCGCAGTTCGCGGATTGGGCGGAGGAGACGGGACGGCAGTTCGTCGTGATGTATGGCGCTGCCGAGGCGACGGCACGCATGGGCTGGCTGCCGCCAGAGGAAAGCCGGCAGCATGTTGGTGCGATGGGCGTTGCCATTCCAGGCGGCCGCTTTGAGCTGGTAGATGCGTCTGGCAGTGTCATCGAGACGTCGGACGTGGTCGGCGAGCTTGTGTATTATGGGCCGAATGTGACGCTCGGGTATGCTGAGAATGGAGCAGACCTTGCAAAGGGAGATGAGCGTCACGGGCGCTACGAAACGGGCGACATGGCCGTGCGAGATGCGGAGGGCTTTTATACCATCGTCGGGCGTAGGAAGCGTTTCCTCAAGATGTTCGGCAAGCGGACGAATCTTGAGGAGGCGGAGGAACTCCTGAAACAGCGCTTTGATGAGGCGGAGCTCGCCTGCGCCGGACGCGACGACGAGCTCTGGATTTTTTCGACGGATGAGGCGGCCCTGCCGGAGATGAAGTCGTATCTCGCGCAGACGACGGGGCTGCACCCGACGGGCATCCGAACGCAGTGCGTGGAAGCTATTCCGCGAAATGCGTCTGGCAAGGTGCGCTATCAGGAGCTGGAACATTTTTATCAGAAGACGGAATGAGATATATGGATGAATCATTTCTGACATGGCAGCCCTACAGAACTGCCCATGAGGAGAAGCATGCGGCACTGACGAAGGTGCTGCTGGATTTGACAAAGCACCATCAGGCGAACTGCCCGGAATATGCGGCCATTCTCCGAGCGCTTTCATTTGATGCCGATTCGGTGCGAGGATATGAAGAACTGCCATTCCTGCCGGTGCGGTTGTTCAAGGAGTATGCACTGAAGAGCGTGGCGGACGAGGCAATCGTGAAGACGATGACGAGCTCGGCCAGCAGGCAGAGCTCATTCTGCCGAACCGCGAGCTCCGTTCGCTCTTCCGCATCGAGGTGCTCGAACGCTACCAGAGCGACGATATGTATATCAATGTCGAAGACCTCATGCGGGCATTTGCGGCCGGCGACATCGAGACCGTCCGTGACGGCCTCAGCCAGTACATCGAAGTGCTTACGAGCAGCTTCGATGCGCAGAAGGGGAAGGAAGCCTTTTATCATGGCTTCGTCCTCGGTCTGACGGCGACGCTCACGGGAGACTACCGCATCCGCTCGAATCGTGAATCAGGCTTTGGCCGTTATGACATTGCAGCATTCCCGCGGAAAGCGGGCGAGAGAGGCATGGTCATCGAATGCAAGCAGGCAGAGAGCGAAGATGCACTCGAAACCAAAGCACAGGAAGCCCTCGAACAGATCAAGGATCGCGACTACGATGCCGAATTCCGTGCGCAAGGCATAGAAGGCGTACTGCATTACGGCATATCATTTTGCGGGAAGCACGTACATGTGGAGATGATGTAATGAAGTTGCAGTACCCTGTTCGTCACTTTTGCTGCCAGGAATTGTCCCAAGAGGAAATGGAAGCTCGTTTCCGCGACAAGACAGGGTTCTTTTCTTCTGCTCAGCCGTTGATCGGGCCTGTGCGTGGGGAAACAGGAATCGATGGCTTGCGGCTCGATTTCAATGACGGCCTGCGCTTCGAGGTGCCGGAAGGGGATTTCCATGTGCGCATCAGCGATGCGGATTCGGAAATGGTCTTTTTTGACGATGATGTTTCGGCTGTCCGGCTCCAGTCCATGGAGAAATTCTATGTCCATTGGCAGCTTGATGTCTACTACGGGGGGGCACTTGCCTTTTCACATGTGTTCGACCCGATGGGTCAGAAGGTATTTTTTGTTGATTGCAGCACAGCGCTCGGGGATTCTCTCGTCGTGCTGCCGTATCTGCGCGCGTTCCGCGAGCGGTATGGTGCAGAGGTTTCGTGTCATCTGCCAGAGTATCTTTACGGTTTCGCGCAGCGCTTGCTGCCAGGAATCGAATGGCGGGAGACATGGCCGGAGGACTGTTATGCGACATTTTATTTCGGTGCGGCCATCGATGCACCGGCCCTGTCGCCAGAAGACGGACGGCTCGTGCCGATGGAAGAGCTCGGCCATCTGCTCTTCGGCGTGCCGCGCCCGCGGCAGAGGCTCATCTGGCCGGCGGGGAAAAAGCAGATAACAGAACCCTATGTCTGCATCGGCGTACAGGCATCGCATCCTGCGAAAGGCTGGCACTATCCGGGTGGCTGGGAAACCATCGTCGCGGCGCTTCGGAAGGCGGGATATCGCGTCCTCTGCATCGATCGAGAACGTGAGAATGAGGCGAATGGGTTCGTGGCACGTATGCCTGATTGTGCAGAAGATTTTACAGGAAACCGCCCGATCGAAGAACGTGCGGAATTGCGTTCTCATGCAGATTTCTTCATCGGACTCGGGAGCGGTCTCTCGTGGCTTGCACATTTCGTCGGTTGTCCGGTCGTACTGATTTGCGGATTTTCAGAAAGCTGGTACGAATTTGATACTCCCTATCGTGTCTACAACCGCCTCGCCTGCCATGGATGTCTCAACGATGTTCGAGAGCCATATTTTCAGAATCCCTGCCCGCGCCAGCCACATGGCTCAGACAAGATTCTCGAATGTCAGAAGACCATCACGCCGCGCATGGTGCTCGATGCCATCTGGCGGCTGCAGCAGGATCAAGAGAAAACTTTATGAAGAAGATTTTTCGGCTGCGCGTGCTTGACGCGCGGCCGTTTCGTGTTTTAAGATAAAGACTGTCAGCAAAAAATCGGGCTGCCTGCGTTGCGGGCGAGCCCCTTTTTCCGTGAGAAGAATCCATTGGGAGATTGATTCATGAAGACTTTGTTCCGCGCACTCGGCGAGGATGCCGCAGTGCAGAAGATTCAGGAGGCCTTTTCCAAAACGGACGGGCGGACGCTCGTCTATGGCCTCTCGGGGTCGCAGAAACATGCTGTTTATGCCTCGGCGTTTGACGTGTCGCCGCGGCCGACGGTCGTGCTTGTCCACAGCCGCGAGAGCCTCGAAGCATGGCGGGAAAACCTGCATGCCCTGTTGCCAGACGTTCCTGTGCTCGAGCTGCCGGAGGTCGATGCGGCGGCCGAGGACATCCAGGCGTCGGCGCGGAGCCTCGAGAGCACGGCAAGGCGCATGGACGTGCTCGGGCGGCTGCTGCGCGGCGAGAACCTCATCGTGCTCTCGACGATGGCGGCAGCGGCGGCAAAAGGCATGTCGCGCGGCGATTTCGAGCGGCTGAGCCTGCGCATCGGCACGGGCGATGACGTCGGCCTGCGGAAGCTCATCGGCAGCCTCGCCGACCTCGGCTATGCGCGCGTCGAGGAAGTCGAGTCGATGGGGCAGTTCTCGGCGCGCGGCGGCATCGTCGATGTCTTTCCGATTAATCGCACGGCGCCCGTGCGCATCGAGTTCTTCGATGACGAAGTTGATTCTCTGCGCGAGTTCGATCTTGAGACGAAGCGTTCGCAGCGGAATATCGGCGCGGTCTCCATCCTGCCGCTCGCACGTACGGACGCGAAAGGGCGGCCGGCGCTGTTCCTCTCGTATCTCAAGGGCAATGGCACCGTGCTGTTTGACGAGCCGACGCGCCTGCGCGAGGAGCTCCGCACGATGGTCAAGGAGAATCCTGACATCAAGAAGCATATCTTCAGCTGGGAAGACCTGCTGGAGGAGGCGGAGCACAATAACGTCGTGTTCTCGGCGCTGATGCTTCAGCAGATTCATGGCGCGGAGCCGGACGCGACAATCAGCATCACGGTCACGAACATGACGCCGTTTCAGCGGCAGATGGATCTCTTCACGGGTGAGCTCTCGCGCTACCTTGCGGCGAAAGAGCGCATCCTGATCCTGCTCTCGACGAAGGAGAAGGCGAACGGCCTGCGCGAGATGCTCGCGAAGCGCCGCCTGCCGTCGAGCGTGATGGATGAGGGCGCAGACCTTTCGGAAAAACGCATCACGATTCAGACAGGGCTCTTGCTCTCGGGCTTCGAGCTCGCGAGCGACCGCCTCGTCGTCGTGACGGAGAAGGACATCTTCGGCCATGTGAAGCGGCGCATCGCGAAAACGGCGCCCGAAGGCGAGAAAATTTCGCATTTCCGCGACATCAAGCCCGGCGACTACGTCGTGCATGTCAACCACGGCATCGGCAAGTATGTCGGCGTCGTGACGCTCGAAGTCGGCGGCGTGCGGCGCGACTACCTGCACATCAAGTACGGCGGCGACGACAAGCTCTACGTGCCGACGGACCAGGTGCACCTGCTGCAGAAATACATCGGCAGCGAGGGCGAGGTGCCGCGCCTGCACCGCATGGGCGGCACGGAGTGGATCAAGGCGAAGGCGCGCGCGAAGAAGTCCGTCGAGGACATCGCGGAAAAGCTCATCGAAATCTACGCGAAGCGCAAGGACGCCGAGGGCTTTGCATTTTCGCCCGACGATGCGAGTCAGCAGGAGTTCGAGGATGCATTCCCGTTTCAGGAGACGGACGACCAGCTGCGCGCGATCAAGGAAATCAAGCGCGACATGGAATTGCCGAAGCCGATGGACCGGCTGCTCTGCGGCGACGTCGGCTTCGGAAAGACGGAAGTCGCCATCCGCGCGGCGTACAAGGCCGTCATGGACGGCAAGCAGGTCGCCGTGCTCGTGCCGACGACGGTGCTGGCGCAGCAGCACTACAAGACGTTTTCCGAGCGCTTTTTGAATTTCCTGCCGACGGTCGATGTCATCAGTCGCTTCCGCTCGCAGCGCGAGCAGACGGATACGCTGAAGCGCGTGGCTTCGGGCGATGTGGACATCCTGATCGGCACGCATGCGATCCTCAATCAGCGCAAGGTGCATTTCAAGAACCTCGGCCTCCTGATCGTCGATGAGGAGCAGCGGTTCGGCGTCAAGCAGAAGGACAAGATCCGGAGCCTCGCGGCGGGCATCGACGTGCTGACGCTTTCGGCGACGCCGATTCCACGCACGCTCCATATGTCGCTCGTCGGCGCGCGCGACATGAGCATCATCGAGACGCCGCCTGCCGAACGCATCCCCGTGCAGACGTATGTCGTCGAGGCGAGCGATGCCGTGCTCGCAGGCGCCATCAAGCGCGAGATGCGGCGCGGCGGGCAGGTCTTCTTCGTCTACAACCGCGTCGCGAGCATCGACGCGATGAAGGCGCGGCTGCAAGCGCTCGTGCCCGAGGCGCGCATCCTCGTCGCGCACGGCCAGATGCCCGAGGAGCTCCTCGAGCGCGTCATGATGGATTTCTACGAGGGCGAGGCAGACATCCTGCTCGCGACGAGCATCGTCGAGAATGGCCTCGACGTTGCGAATGCGAACACGATCATCGTCTACAACGCCGACCATTTCGGCCTGTCGCAGCTCTACCAGATGCGCGGACGCGTCGGCCGTTCGCCGCGCATGGCGTTCGCGTATTTCGTTTATCAGGCGGACAAGGTGCTGTCGGAGACGGCGGAAAAACGTCTCGCGGCCATGAAGGAGTTCGCCGAGCTCGGCGCAGGCTTCAAGATTGCCATGCGCGACCTCGAAATCCGCGGCGCGGGCAATTTGCTCGGCGCGCAGCAGCACGGCCACATCGCGAGCGTCGGTTTCGAGATGTACTGCAAGCTGCTCGAAGAAGCCATCGACGCATTGCAGAAGAAGAAGCCTGCGAAGGTCGTGCCGGAGCCGACGATCGAAATCAATGTCGAGGCATATATCGAGAGCGACTACATCGCCGACGCGCAGCACAAGCTCGAACTCTACCAGCGCATTGCGGCCATCCGCAAGAACGAGGAGATTCCGGCGTTCATCGACGAGCTCATCGATCGTTTCGGCGAGCCGACGCCGGGCGTCATGAAGTTGCTCGAAGTCACGCGCATCCGCAACTACGCGCGCCAGCTCGGCATCGCGGTCATCGCGGAGAAGCCCGCGGCCATCGAGATGCACCTCACGAAAGAGCCGGCGTTCGAGATGGCGAATCTCATGAAGCTCAAGGAGCGCTTCGGCCCGAACCTCACGATTTTGCCACCGCAGGGGCTGCTGCGCTTCCGCCTGATGCCGTCGTATCGGAAGAACCTCACGAACTTCCTGACGCGCGTGCTCATGGCGCTCGCGGGCGATGAGGCGGCGCTCGCGCCGAAAGAAAAGATTCAGAAGGGAGCATGATTTTATGAGCATGGGAAGCATTCAGGTCATCGGCCTCGGCCCGGGGCGTGCGGGACTCATCACGCGCGAAGCGTGGGAGCTCATGAAGGGCGCGAAGCAGCTCATCCTGCGGACGTCCATCCATCCGACGGTCGAAGCTGTGAAAAAGGCGGGCATCAAGTTTGCGACGTATGACAAACTCTACGAAAAAGCGCCGAATTTCGAGACGCTGTATCAGGCCATCGCGGACGACCTCGTCCGCCGCGCAGCGATGGGCGAGCAGATCGTCTATGCCGTGCCCGGCAGCCCGCTCGTCGCCGAGCGCACGGTCGTGCTGCTCCGCGAGCAGGCGCAGAAGCGCGTGGACATCGACCTCGTCATTCATCCCGGCATGAGCTTCGTCGAGGTACTCTACACGCGTCTCGGCGTCGATCCCGTCGAGGGGCTCATGATCCTCGACGCAGAGGACGTGGCAAAGCTTCACGAGCGGCCGTTCACGAACCTCGTCATCACGCAGGTCTACGACGAGCGCACGGCGTCGGACTGCAAGCTCTCTCTCATGGAATTCCTGCCCGACGATGCGCCCGTGACGTTCATCCACAACCTCGCGCTGCCCGACGAGAGCGTGCGCACGATTTATCTTTATGAGCTCGACCGGCAGAAGGACATCGACCATCTGACGACGCTTTTCGTGCCTCGAAAAGCATAAAATCGCAGTTTTTTCGCATCGAATCGCGCTTTTTTCGCAGAAAGCCTTGATTTTTCTAGGGTTTCTTGCTATATTTCTGTAAGTAGACATAGCGGCGCGGCTTCGCGCGAGCGTATGCGCGGCTGTGCCGGAGAATCATAAAATCTCTGAAGGAGGCTACGATTGTGAACAAAACAGAACTGGTAGCTAACGTCGCAGACAAGGCAGGACTGACGAAGAAGGACGCCGAGAAGGCTGTCATCGCCGTCTTCGAGTCCATCGAGAACGCCCTCCAGGAGGGTGACAAGGTGCAGCTCATCGGCTTCGGCACGTTCGAGGTCAAGGAGCGCGCTGCCCGCACGGGCCGCAACCCCCGCAGCGGCGAACCCATCGAGATCCCCGCTTCCAAGAACCCTGTGTTCAAGGCTGGCAAGGCCCTCAAGGATTCCGTGAACAAATAAGCGTGAGCTTGTTGCAAGCCTCCCTTTCTGAGGGAGGCTTTCTGTATATCTGGAGGCAGTGCGTGGAAAAGAAGCAGGAGAGAAGGGCCGTCCTCGTGACGGGCGGCACATCGGGCGTCGGGCTTGCGGCGGCAAAGAGGTTCCGCCGCAGGGGCTTCGATGTCTGCATCGCAGGACGCAGCGAGGCGCGCGGGGAGAAAGCGCTGGCAGAGCTCAGGGACGTGGTGCCGGAAGGCGCGGCAGGCGGGGAAGCTGCGGCACCAGACGCCATCTTTGTCCCGGCGGATGTGCGTCGCGTCGCGGACTGCGAGGCGCTCGTGCAGGCGGCTGTGGCGCGGTTCGGCCGTCTTGACGTGCTCGTCAATTCGGCCGGCGTCTATGCCGAAGGCGCGATTGACGACCTGACGGAAGAGCTCTTTGACGATGTGCTGGCCGTCAATCTCAAGGGCACGGTCTTCATGAGCCGTGCGGCTGTGCCGCATCTGCGGGAGACGCGCGGCTGCATCGTCAATGTTGGCTCGGATGCGGGTGTGCATGGCAATTATTTCTGCACGGCCTATTGCGCGGCGAAAGGCGGCGTCTCGCTCTTCACGCGGGCGCTGGCGCTCGAGCTCGCACATGAGGGCGTGCGCGTCAATGCCATCGCGCCCGGCGACCTCCTGACGCCGCTGACGGAGGCGCAGCTCGCGGCCGCACCCGACCGCAGCGCGGCGCTTTCCGAGATGGCGTCGGTCTATCCCGTCGGCCATATCGGCACGGCCGACGATGCGGCGGCGGCCATCTGCTATCTGGCGTCAGAAGACGCAGGCTTTATCACGGGGACGATCCTCTCCATCGACGGAGGACTGACAGCATGACGGGAACGCTGAAACAGCGCCATCCGCGCTATCTCATCATGACGGCCTCCATCGGTTCGGGCCACATCAAGGCCGCCGAGGCCATCGCGCGCGAGGTGCGCCGCGTCGACGAGGACGCCATCATCGAGATCGTCGATTTCATGTCGCGCGGCGTTTCGACGCTGCACTGGCTCATGAAGCGCATCTACCTGCTCATGCTGGCCTTCGTGCCCGACCTCTACGACCGCTGCTACCAGTTCGCGGGCGGTGACTCGGGCGGGCGGCTGACGGACACGGCGTTCTCGCTCATCATGTACCGGCGCATGGCAAAGCTCATCGACAGCTTCCACCCCGATACGGTCATCTGCACGCATCCATTTCCCGAAGGCGCGTGCTCGTTCATCAAGAAATTTTCGAAGCGGCAGTTCCGCCTCAGCGTCGTGCTGACGGACTACTCTCTGCATGAAATCTGGGTCTACCCGCGCGTCGATGATTACTTCGTCGCCATCCCGAAGATGAAGGATGGCCTCGTCGCGAAGGGCTTTGCGGAAAGCGCTGTCCATGTGACGGGCATCCCTGTCGACCGCAAGATCCTCGAGCTCCCCGACAAGGCGGGCGCGCGGCAGCAGCTCGGCCTCGCACAGGGGCGGCCTGTCGTCATGCTCATGGGCGGCGGCCTCGGTCTCGGCGGCATCGAGGCGATGCTCGACGATTTGGAGGGCATCGGGCAGCCGCTGACGCTGCTTGTCGTCGCGGGGCGCAACGAAGACCTCGAGCTTGCGATCCGCAGGCGCATCCCGACGTCGCGCCACGAACTCCATGTCTGGGGCTTCACGCAGCGTGCGCAGCTCCTGATGCGCGCGTCCGACATCCTCGTGACGAAGCCCGGAGCGCTGACGACGAGCGAAGCGTTCATCCTCGGGCTGCCGACGGTGCTTCATGATCCGATTCCGGGGCCTGAAGAGGAAAACGCTGTCTATGCGACGGAGCATGGCGCGGCCGTCTGGGTGCATCCGGGCGAGAGCCTCGCGGGCGCGGTGAAGGAGCTGCTCTGGGCTCCCGCGCGCCTTGCGGCGCTCGCGGAAGGCGCGCGTGCCTGCGGCCGTCCCGATGCGGCACTCGAGATCGCGGAGACGCTGCGGAACAAAACGATATGTGAAGATAACTCATAAAATTTAAATTTTTTGATGGCAGGTTTTTCCCCGTCCGCGTGGAAATTTTTATTATTGGATTTTTGGGGAAAGCGAAGCTGGTGGGATACATGGCAGTTACGAAACTCGAAGTCGTTTGGGAGAAGAGATACCTTTGTCCGAAGTGCGGCAAGAAGCTGCACTACGTCGAAGGGGATGCCGTGTCCGTCGTGAACGGGCGCGTCGATATGAACAGCACGCTGCCGCGTTATGTCTGCACGTCTTGCGGTGTCTATTACCGCGAGCTCCTCGGATCGGGATATTTCGAGGAATACGATCTCAAAGAAGAGGTGCGCGCGAAAGCGGCGGCATCGATGAAAGCCGCGCGGGAGAAGTGGGCGGCCATCGGCACCGCGATGAAGGAAACGTCGGCAGCCCCTGCCACTCCCGCGCCACAGCCGCAGCAGCCGACGCGCCATGTCAAGCCGACGGGCGACCTCCAGCCCATGCAGCTCAAGCGCGAGGCCGATGGCAAGTGCGCGTGCCCGCGTTGCGGCACGCGCATGGACTTCGTCGAAGGCCAGCCTGTGCGCATCGTCGACGGCAAGCCGGACATGGAGAACGTCATGGATCACTTCCACTGCCCGTACTGCGATTCCGTTTTCCGGCGCATCGCGACGACGGATTTCTTCCAGTATTCGGAGAAATGAGCATGCAGGGCGTCAGGGCTGCGGCGATAAAAAACTTGCAGAAATGACGATTTCCTTGTATCATAGGACTTGTTACAGTTTGCAGGCAGAGGGAAGGTTGCGCGTATGGCGATGGAGCGAAGGAAGAAGCGGAGGAAGTTTGACTTCTTCGTGCCGCTCCTGATTGTCATCATCGGCTATTTCGCCTTCGTGCTCGTCGGCCAGCAGGTGCATCTCCAGGAGGTCGCCGCCGATCAGGAAGCGGCTGATGCCCGCCTCGCAGCGGCAGAGGCGGAGAATGCAGCGCTCAAGCAGGAAAAGGCCGACCTCAAGGATCCCGCGTACGTCGAGAAGATCGCGCGCGAGGAACTCGGCATGACCCGCCACGGCGAGCTCCCCTATACGGATGCAGGCAAGTGACAGGGAAGCGATGATTGCTTCCCCAGGAATATGTTTCAGTTTCAGGAAGCGATGATCGCTTCCGCAAGGAGGAAGAATTAATTTGGCCATTGAAGTAGGCAGCATCGTAGAAGGTGTCGTCACGGGCATCACGAATTTTGGTGCCTTTGTCGAACTGCCGGAAAAGAAAGTCGGCCTTGTCCACATCTCCGAGGTCGCGGATGAATACGTCCGCGACGTGCATGATTTCCTGGAAGAGAACCAGAAGATCAAGGTCAAGGTTCTCAGCATCGATGAGAAGGGCAAGATCGGCCTCTCCATCAAGGCGCTCGAGAACAAGAAGGAGGGTGCCGGCGCATCGCATCATGACCATGCCGGAAACCATTCGAGCTTCCATGCTTCCCCCCGTCCGCAGGGCGGTCGCGGCCCGCGGGACTTCCGTCGCTCCGGGGGTGGCCGCTTCAATGGCAATCCCCGCATGAATGCCTCGTTCGAGGACAAGCTCTCGAAGTTCCTCAAGGACAGCGATGAGCGCCTCACGGACCTCCGCCGCAAGACGGACTCCAAGCGTGGCGGCCGCGGCTCGCGCAGAGACTGAGTGATAGCCTCCCCTCGGGGGGAGGCTTTTGCATTATGCGGGCTTTTGCATTCTGTATGCAGCAGGAGGCGATGGCATGACGAAGCTGGCACACCGCCTGCAGGCGCACCTGCAACGGACAGGGCTCCTGCCGCATGGCACGCGCGTCCTCGTCGCCTGCTCGGGCGGGCCCGATTCCGTCGCGCTGCTGCTGCTGCTGCTGGAGCTCGCCCCGGTGCGGCATCTTGCCGTCGCGGCAGCGCATTACGAACACGGCTTGCGCGGCGAGGCGTCCCGCGAGGATGCGGCGTTTGTCGCGGCTCTCTGCCAGGCGCGCGGCGTCGCGTGCAAGACCGGCGCGGCGCCGCGCGGCAGCATCGAGGGCGCAGGCGAATCCGTCGAGACGGCGGCGCGCCGCATGCGCTATGCGTTCCTCGAAGAGGCGCGGCAGGCGGCCGGGGCGGACGTCGTCTGCACGGCACATCATGCGGGCGACCAGGCCGAGACGGTGCTCATGCACATCCTGCGCGGCACGGGGCTCGACGGCCTCGCAGGCATTCCTGCCGTGGATGAAAGACGTCATCTCGTGCGGCCGCTCCTGGCACTCTCGAAAACCGAGCTCATCGCCTACTGTGAGGCGCAGGGCATCACGCCGCGCCACGATGCGACGAACGATGTGCCCGATGGCCTTCGGAACCGCGTGCGGCTGAAGCTCCTGCCGCAGCTCGCGGCCGCGTACAACCCGCGCATCCGCGAGGGGCTCTGCCGCCTCGCGAGCGTTGCAGGCGAGGAACGGGCGGCGCTCGATGTGGTTGCAGAAGACGCTTTCCAGCGTCTTTCAAGCGGCAGCCGCCTTGAGGCCAGGGGCACATCAAAGCTCCCGCACGCCATCGCGCGGCGCGTGCTGCGCCGTTATCTCGCAGCGCTCGGCCACGCACAGGACGTGAGCCTTGAGCGCACGGAGGCGCTTTTGGCGCTTCTCCATGCCGAGGGCGGCAAGACCGTCGAGCTCCCCGGCATCACCATCATGAAAGAGCACGGCTGGCTCCGGCCCGTCGTTTTCTAAAAATAAAAAGAACCACAAGCAAGAACAAGAAATGAGGAAGACGTCATGATGAACGACGACATCGCAAAGATCTACTTTACGGAAGAACAGCTCAAGGCCAAGGTGGCGGAACTCGGTGCCAAGATCACCGAGGACTACAAGGATGCGAAGGAAGATATCTATTGCGTCGGCATCCTCAAGGGCGCGTCCGTCTTCTACACGGACCTCGTGCGTGCCATCAACCTGCCCGTGCATTTCGATTTCATGATTGCATCGAGCTATGGCAACGGCACGTCGACGACGGGCTCCGTCAAGATTCTCAAAGACCTCGACTACGACATCGAGGGCAAGCACCTCATCGTCATCGAGGACATCATCGACTCGGGCACGACGATGAGCTACCTCTTGAAGTATTTCCAGCATCGGAAGCCCGCATCCGTCAAGCTCTGTGCGCTGCTTTCGAAGCCTTCGCGCCGCACGGCGCAGGTGCCCATCGATTACTGCGGCTTCGAGGTGCCCGACGAATTCCTCGTCGGCTACGGCCTCGACTATGCGGAAGTCTACCGCAACCTGCCGTACATCGGCGTGCTGAAACCTGAAATCTATGCATAACATCGGTATGCATATCATCTTTTCGGCGGCCTGCGGGCTGCCGGCGGAGGAATGCGCATGAATATGAATATGAACAAGTTCCTGCGGAACGTGGGATTCTACCTGCTCATCATCCTCGTCGCCATTTCGTTCATCGATTATTTCTCGACGCAGAAGACGACGAAGCAGGAAGTCGGCTACACGCAGTTCCTGCAGGAAGTCGATGCAGGCTCCATTTCGAAAGTCGTCATCGTGCAGAACACGCTGCACGTCACGACGGCGGATGGCACGGAGTACACGACGATCACGCCGGATTCGCCGAACGGCGACCCCGGCCTCTACGACAAGCTCGCAGCGAAGAACATCAACATCACGGCGGAAAATCCGCCCGAGCCGCCATGGTGGTCGCAGATGCTCTCGTCTCTCTTGCCAATCCTCCTGCTCTGCGGCGTCTGGTTCTACATGATGCAGCAGTCGCAGGGCGGCGGCGGCCGCGTCATGAACTTCGGCAAGAGCCGGGCGCGCATGAGCGGCAGCGACAAGGTGAAGGTCAACTTCAAGGATGTCGCAGGTGCCGACGAGGCGAAGCAGGAGCTGCAGGAAGTCGTCGAATTCCTCAAACATCCGAAGAAGTACAACGAGCTCGGCGCGCGCATCCCGAAAGGCGTGCTGCTGTTCGGCCCTCCGGGCACGGGCAAGACGCTCTTGGCGAAAGCCGTCGCGGGCGAGGCGGGCGTGCCGTTCTTCTCGATTTCGGGTTCCGACTTCGTCGAGATGTTCGTCGGCGTCGGCGCATCGCGTGTGCGCGACCTGTTCGAACAGGCGAAGAAGAACGCGCCCTGCATCGTCTTCATCGACGAGATTGACGCCGTCGGCCGCCAGCGTGGTGCGGGCCTCGGCGGCGGCCACGACGAGCGCGAGCAGACGCTGAACCAGCTGCTCGTCGAGATGGATGGCTTCGCGGCAAACGAAGGCATCATCATCATCGCGGCGACGAACCGCCCCGACATCCTCGACCCGGCGCTGCTGCGCCCCGGCCGTTTCGACCGCCAGATCGTCGTCGACAAGCCGGACGTGCGCGGACGCCTCGCCATCCTCAAAGTCCATGCAAAGGGCAAGCCGGTCGG
This sequence comes from Selenomonas sp., assembly GCA_022773585.1. Classification (GTDB taxonomy): domain Bacteria; phylum Bacillota; class Negativicutes; order Selenomonadales; family Selenomonadaceae; genus Selenomonas_C. Next base: position 15,196 of record JALEZZ010000037.1, read on the forward strand.
CGCCGATGTCGATCTCGACATTCTCGCGCGCCGCACGCCAGGCTTCACGGGCGCGGATCTTGCGAACCTCGTCAATGAGGCCGCACTTCTCGCGGCACGCCGTGACAAGCACAAAATCGAGATGCAGGAGCTCGAAGAAGCCATCGAACGCGTCATCGCGGGCCCGGAGCGCAAGAGCCACATCATGAGCGACGAGGAAAAGCGCCTGACGGCCTATCATGAAGGCGGCCATACGCTCGTCGGCATGATGCTCGAGCACGCCGACCCCGTGCACAAGGTCACAATCATCCCGCGCGGCCGTGCAGGCGGCTACACGCTGATGCTGCCGAAAGAAGACCGCAACTACGCGACGCGCTCCGAACTCATGGACCGCATCAAAGTCGCGATGGGCGGCCGTGTCGCGGAAGAAGTCGTGCTGCAGGAAATCTCGACAGGCGCTTCGCAGGACATCAAGCAGGCCTCGCGCATCGTGCGCTCCATGGTCATGGAATATGGCATGAGCAACGTGCTCGGCCCCGTCTCCTATGGCGAAGGCTCCGACCATCAGGTCTTCCTCGGCCGCGATTTCAACAACCAGCGCAACTACTCCGAGGAAGTCGCGAGCGAGATTGACAAGGAAGTCCGCCGCATCACGGAGGACGCCTATGCCTCCTGCCGCACAATCATCCGCGAGAACCGCGACAAGCTCGAACTCATCGCGCAGGCGCTCATCGAGCGCGAGACGCTGACGGCCAAGGAACTCGAAGAGCTCCTCGAGACTGGCAAGATCACCGACCCGCCCGAGGATGACGATGACAATGGCGGCGACGACCACACCGGCACGCCGCTCGTCACGCCCATTCCCGTCGCCGAAGGCGTCGCGCCCGTCCCCGTCAAAGAGGCGGCCCCCGAGCCGGAGCCCGTCTCCGAGAAATCCGCCCCGTCAGGTGAAAAACCAGAGACGGCGCCGAAGTTCAACGTGACGCATTACGACAAGTAAGGCGTGTCTCAAAAAAGAAAATCGCAGATAAGGAAATGAAGCTCGTGCTATACTGACGGTGTAGCGCGAGCTTTTAGGTGAGAGAAAAAGGCCCTATTGCGGTTACTGGAGGGTTTCATAGATTGAGAATATTGCTTGTTCAACAGGCGCTCCCTCTGGGAGGGAGCCAATAAATACGTGAGGATTGATTGTAGGACTAATCCATAGGATCCACTTTCGAAAGGGGACTGTCATATGATACATTTTTGGAGCAACCAATGGAGTCTCATGCTCCCTGAAAATTGTCCGTATTGCATCAAATACGAACAGATGGGGAGAGACTATGTCGTTACTCTTGAGTACGGAGAAACACGAGAAAAATTTCTTGCGAGCCTCGACATGGAATCCAATGCGAAAGAACTGTTGAGGCAGCTCTCCGAGTGTTTATGCCTGAGAAAAGATTTTCGGACGGACAGCGATGTGAAAAACATATATAGCGGCATCCAGCCGGGAATCAATCTGTCCTTCATTCCGGATGGGGAAAAATAACGAAGATGTCTCAAAAGGCTGTTGCAGAAAAAACTGCAACAGCCTTTTCCTTATGGTATAATGATTTTCGAACTACAGCCTTGCAAGGGGGCATTCTTTTGCGGAAAGAAATCTTGGACCTGCTGAAGAAGGCAGGGGATACGTACATTTCGGGCGAGGACATCGCGGAAAAGCTTGGCGTGTCGCGCACGGCGGTCTGGAAACACATCAAGGAGCTGCGGCGTGCGGGCTATGACATCGTGAGCCAGGCGCACAGCGGCTATGCACTGAAGGGCGCGCCGGACGTGCTGACGCCGGCAGAGCTCGCGCCGCTTCTTCAGGATTCGCTCTTCGGAAAAAACATCATCTATCATGAGGAAACGCGCTCGACGAACGAAGATGCAAAGGCCGCGGCGAACGACGGTGCGCCGGATGGGACGGTCGTTGTGACGGAGTTCCAGGGCACGGGGCACGGACGCCTTTCGCGCGGCTGGTTCTGCCCGAAGGGCGAGGGCGTGCTGTTCTCCGTCATCCTGCGGCCGACGTCGTTTCTGCCGCAGGAGGCGCCGAAGTGCACGCTGCTCGCGGCCGTGGCCGTTGCGCGGGCCATCCGGAGCCTCGGCATCGACGTCGGCATCAAGTGGCCGAACGACATTCTCGCGGGGGGACGCAAGCTCGTCGGCATCCTGACGGAGATGAGTGCCGAGATGGAGCGCATCCACTACATCGTCATCGGCACGGGCATCAACGTAAACATCGGCGCGGATGAGTTCTCACCCGAGATCCAGGATACGGCGACATCGCTCTCGATTCTTGCGGGGCACGCTGTCGACCGCCGTGCGCTGCTGGCCGCCATCCTGCGCGAGATGGAGACGCTCTATGCGGCTGTGCAGCGCGAGGGCTTTGCTCCCGTCTTTGACGCATGGCGAGAGCTCTCCGTGACGCTCGGGCAGGAGGTGCGCGTGCTCGGCGTCAATGAGACGTTCGAGGGCACGGCCGCCGACATTGACGAGACGGGCGCGTTGCTCGTCGATACGCCGGAGGGCCGCCGCCGCGTGCTCGCAGGCGACGTGTCCATCCGTCCGAAAGGCTGGACGGGCAAGAAGAACAACTGAGGAGGACATCCCGTGCTTTTAGTATTCGATATCGGAAACAGCAACATCGTGCTCGGTACCTACGAGGGCAAGAAGCTCCTCAAGCATTGGCGCATCTCGACCGACCGGCAGAAGACGGGCGATGAGTATGGCATGCTCATGAACAATCTGTTCGCTTATCAGGGTATCAAGATGACGGACATCGACGCGATTATCATTTCGTCGGTCGTGCCGCCGCTCGTCGTGCCGATGATCAAGATGTGCGAGCGCTATTTCCACATCAAGCCGCTGATCGTGGGCCCTGGCATCAAGACGGGCATCCGCCTGAACTATGAAAATCCGCGCTCCATTGGTGCCGACCGCATCGTCAATGTCGTCGGCGCCTACGAGCAGTACGGCGGGCCTCTCATCGTCATCGACATCGGCACGGCGACGACGTTCGATGTCGTCGATACGAATGGCGACTTCCTCGGCGGCGTCATCGCGCCGGGCATCGGCACGTCGTCGGATGCGCTTTTCGCGCGCGCGTCGCAGCTGCCGCGCATCGAGCTCGTGCCGACGCCGAAAGTCATCTGCCGCAACACGATCCAGGGCATGCAGGCGGGCATCGTCTACGGCTATGTCGGCCAGATTGACGGCCTCGTGCGCCGCATCAAGGAAGAGTATGGAAAGCCGATGAAGGTCATCGCGACGGGCGGCTTCGCGCGCATGATCGCGAAGGAGTCTCACACGATTGACAAGGTCGATCACTTCCTGACGCTTTCGGGCCTGCAGGTGCTCTACGAGCGCAACGAGGAAAAGCACCGCGAGCGCAACGAGCGGAATGAAAGAAATGAACGCTCTCTGGAGAAATCGGAAAAGGCGCAGGAGGCGAACGCATGAAGCTCGGCCCCTTTTCGTTTGATGCGCCCGTCTTTCTCGCGCCGATGGCGGGCGTGACGGACACGGCCTACCGCATCATCGCGCACGACATGGGCTGCCCGCTCTGCTATGCTGAAATGGTGTCAAGCCAGGGCATCCATTTCAAGAACGAGCGCACGCTCTCGATGCTGCAGTCGGAAAAGGCCGAGCGGCCGCTTGCCATGCAGATTTTCGCGGCGACGCCGGAGATGGCGGCTGAGGCGGCGGCCTACGTGGAAGCGCTCGGCACGGCAGACATCCTCGATTTCAACATGGGCTGCCCCGCGCCGAAAATCGTCAAGAATGGCGAGGGTTCGGCGCTCATGCGCGACCCCGAGCGAGCGATGGCGATTCTTTCGGCCATCCGCAAGGCGGTCAAGATGCCGTTCACGGTCAAGATGCGCATCGGCTGGGACGAGAGCTCCATCAATGTCGTCGAAATGGCGAAGCGCGCCGAGGCGGCAGGCGTCGATGCCATCACGGTACACGGCCGCACGCGCGAGCAGTTCTATCGCGGCCATGCGGACTGGGAGAAAATCGGCGAGGTGCGCCGTGCGGTCAGCATCCCCGTCATCGCGAATGGCGATGTGCGGACGTATGACGACCTCGACCGCATCCGCGAGGTCACGGGCTGCGAGGCCGTCATGGTCGGACGCGCGGCGCAGGGCAATCCGTGGATTTTCCGCCAGCTCACGCATTACCTGCGCACGGGCGAGCGCCTGCCGGGGCCGACGATGCAGGAGCGCGCCGAGGTCATCGTGCGCCATCTCGACCTGCTGCTCCGCTACAAGGGCGACTACGTCGGCCCGCGCGAGATGCGCAAGCACGCGACATGGTACACGCGCGGCATCGTGCACGGCGCCATCTTGCGCGACCTGTTCAACAAGGCGACGACGCGCGAGGACTTCCTCGAGATTCTCGAAGAATATTTCGATTATCACGAGCCAAAGGCGTAAGAGATTCAGTGTGCGCCGGCTCCCTCTCAGAGGGAGGCTTAATGTTATGACATGATAGAAAGGATGATAAAAAACAATGGCAAAGAAAGACAAAGAAGAAAAAGAGTCCGTCTGGAACGGATATTCCAAGAAGGAGAAGAAGGAACTCGAGGAGCTCAATGCGGGTTATCGCGAATTCCTGACGACGTGCAAGACGGAACGCGAGAGCGTCATCGAGGCCGTGCGCCAGGCCGAGGCGGCGGGCTACCGCAATCTTTCGGACTACATCGAAAAGGGCGAGACCATCCAGCCCGGCGACAAGGTTTATGCCGTCAACATGAAGAAGGCCGTCGTGCTGTTCCAGGTCGGTTCGAAACCGCTCGAAAAAGGCCTCGTCATCCTCGGCGCGCACATCGACACCTGCCGCCTCGATGTCAAGCAGAACCCGCTCTATGAGGACGGCGGCCTCGCATATCTCGACACGCATTACTATGGCGGCATCAAGAAGTACCAGTGGGTCACGCTGCCACTCGCGATGCACGGCGTCGTTGCGAAAAAAGACGGCACGGTTGTCGATGTCAAGATCGGCGAAGACGAGGGCGACCCCGTGTTCTGCGTGACGGACCTCTTGATCCATCTTTCGGCTGAGCAGATGAAGAAATCGGGCGCGAAGGTCGTCGAAGGCGAGAACCTCGACATCCTCGTCGGCAACTATCCGCTGAAAGAGGACGACAAGGAATCCGTCAAAGCGGGCGTGCTGAAGCTCCTGAAGGACAAGTACGACATCGAGGAAGACGATTTCCAGTCCGCCGAGCTCGCACTCGTCCCGGCGGGCAAGGCCCGCGAGCTCGGCTTCGACCGCAGCATGACGCTTGCCTACGGCCAGGACGACCGCGTCTGCGCCTATACGAGCCTGCGCGCGATGCTCGACGCCGATGCACCGAGGGGGAAGACGTCGTGCTGCCTGCTCGTCGACAAGGAAGAAATCGGCAGCGTCGGCGCGACGGGCATGCAGTCGCGCTTCTTCGAGAACATCGTCGCCGAGCTCATGAATGCCTGCGGCGACTACAGCGACCTGAAGCTGCGCCGCTGCCTCATGAACTCGAAAATGCTCTCGTCCGACGTCTCGAGCGCCTACGATGCGCTCTATGCGAGCTCGTACGACAAGAAGAACGTCGCCTATCTCGGCCGCGGCATGGTCTTCAACAAGTTCACGGGCGCGCGCGGCAAGTCGGGCTCGAATGACGCGAATGCCGAGTACCTCGGCGAGATCCGCAAGATGCTCGACAAGCATGGCGTCCACTACCAGCTTGCGGAGCTCGGCAAAGTCGACCTCGGCGGCGGCGGCACGATTGCCTACATCATGAGCCTCTACGGCATGCAGGTCGTCGACAGCGGCGTCGGCGTCCTCTCGATGCATGCGCCGTGGGAAGCGACGAGCAAGATTGATGTCTACGAGACGAAGAAAGGCTACATGGCCTTCCTCGCCGAAGCGTAACCCCCTGAAACTCCTGAAAATCTTGGGCCTCCCGTGTTTGCGGGAGGCTCTTTGTGTACAAGTATACAGAGGTTGTTACATGTATACATGTATAATCCTTGCAATTTGTCTTTTCGTATCGTATAATAATCCACAGACACGGCAAAGGCGCCGGAGTCAGATGGAGGGATTCTCATGGATACGAGAGATTTGTCAGTCGCAAGAGTCAAGATCATCGCTCTGAGCCGCATCCACCAGATTGTGGACGATGTTCGGAGGAATCCGCTCGGTTATCGCAAAGATACGCGCGAGTATTGCGATGCGATGTATGAAATCATCGATACCATGCCAGAAGACCGCCTGACGGAAACGGTCACTTCCATCTACAACGGCTACGCGGAAGTCGGCATGGCGGACGAAGGCTACACGGCCGATTCGCTCATGACGCTTGCGCTTGCGATTTATCAGGACGAGCTTGGCGAACAGACGATTTACGACATCGGCTGGGACAAGTACATCGAAGAATTCTTCCGCACGGTATCTGCCTGAGTGTTCCATGTTCTTCTAGAAAATCGCATAGAAACATCATAAGGATAGAAGAAAAGCAGGAACTTTTTCTAACGAAAAAGGAATCCTGCTTTTTTCGTGGAAAAAGCAGGATTTCAAACGAAGATGTAGAAGTAAATAACAATATATAAACTTTAAGTAAAGTTTTGCGCTTGCCATCATCCTTGGGGGAAGGTGGCGGCAGGCGGGGGAAGAAGACAGATAAGGAGTGTTTTTTATGAAGCCATGGAAGAAGTGGCTGGCCATTTTGCTGACAGGGTGCATGATGCTCTTTGCAGCAGGATGCGGCGGCCAGGGAAGCGGGTCGAAGACGATTGCTTTCGTCTCGCACGACGATCCGACGCTCGGATTCACGGCGATGCTCGAAAAGGCCATCGAAACAGGAGCAAAGGGCATCGGCTGCGAGGTCGAGGTCACGAATGCCGGCATGGATGCGAACAAGCAGATCGACCAGATGAACGAGGTCATCGCGAAGAAGCCGGGGGCCATCATCCTGCTGCCAGTCGAGGCGAATGCGCTGACGCCGGCTGTCGAGAAGGCGAATGCAGCGGGCATCCCTGTGCTGATCACGAGCCGCGACATCGCGGGCGGCAAGACGGCGCAGGTGCACTCGGACGAGGAGCAGGCCGGCCGTATGCAGGGTGAATATATGGCAAAGCACCTGCCGCAGGGGGCGAAGATCGTCTATTTCCTTGGCGACAGCACGCAGGCATCGGCGCAACTGCGCTGGAAGGGCTTCAAGGAAGCCTGCCTCGACAAGCGTCCCGACGTCGAGCTGCTTGCGATGACGGATGCGGGCTGGAGCCACACGGAAGCATTGAAGTACATGACGCTCTGGCTCAAGCTGTTCCCGCAGATTGATGCGGTTGCCTCGGGCAACGACGACATGGCACTCGGCGCCATTGACGCGATGAAGGCGGCCGGCCGCTTTGACAGCCACGTCCTCGTCGGCGGCGTCGATGCGAACCCGGATGCCGTGAAATCTGTTGCGGCAGGCGAGATGAGCCAGACGATCAAGCAGGATGCCGACACCTCGGCGACGACTATCATGGATCTCATCCAGAAGATGATGAAGGATGGCCAGACGACGGACGACGAGAAAGTGCCCTTCATCGAAATCACGAAGGACAATGTCGCAGAGTTTCTGAAGTGAGCGGGAGGTGTGCATTTTGAAAGATCTCAGTGTCAAAATCAAGATCCTGCTGCTCGCGGTCATCATGCTCGTTATCACGTGCATCGTCGCGGCGGTCGGCATCTATTCGAATCATCAGTCGAAGCAGGCGGCCGATGACATGTACAACCGCAACCTCATGACGACGCAGTATCTCAATGAGGCGACGGTGCAGCTCAGCACGATGGAGAGTGACGTGGACTACCTGCTGCTGGAGAATTTCACGCCGGAAAACCAGAAACTCCTGATTGACGATCTCATCGCGAAAGCGAAGACCATCCAGGGCGATGCGGACAAGATCAAGGACATCGATACGGGCGACCGTGCGCAGGAGTCCATCCAGAAACTCAATGGAAACCTCAGCGACTTCATCACGGCAGCTGAGGGCGCAAAGAGTCTCACGACGTCGCAGGAGGACAAGGCCAAGCTCATGAAGAGCCTCGGCGGCGTCAAAGAAATCAGTGCGCGTCTTTCCGAGCTCACGCCGGACAACATCCAGCAGGGCAAGCTGCTGTTCGAGGCATCGAATACCGTCTATGAGCGCACGATCAAGATCTTCCTCGCCATCCTGCTCGCCGGTCTCGTGATCGGCGTCGTGGCCGCGCGCATCATTTCGAAGAACATCGCTGACCCGCTCGAAGAGTCCGTCGGACTCCTCAATGCCGTCGCGGACGGCGATCTCACGCAGGAACTGCCCGTCGAGCTTGCCGACCGCCGCGACGAAGTCGGCGAGATGGTCGCGTCGCTCGAAAAGATGCAGGGGGCGCTTCGGGCCTTCCTCAAGGATGTCCACGAGGAAGCCGAGCGCAGTGTCGCGATGGTGCATGAGGTGCAGGAACTCGTCGGCGCGCTCAACGACGGAGCGCAGGACATGTCGGCCGTTACGGAAGAGATGGCCGCGGGCATGGAGGAGACGGCGGCATCGACGTCGAACCTCGAGAACCTCAGCGACCAGATCAGCGCGAGCGTGAAGTCGAATGCTGACGAGGCGGAAAAGAGCGAGGCGTACACGAACGAAGTCGCCGAGCGCGCGAGCAAGCTCAAGCAGGATATGGATGCGTCGAGCAAGCGGGCGGAAGACGTCTATCATCAGACGAAGGGCTCGGTCGAGCAGGCCATCGAGGCGGCGAAAGTCGTCGACAACATCACGCTCTTGACGAAGGACATCACGGACATTGCCGAGCAGACGAACCTCCTCGCGCTCAATGCGGCCATCGAGGCGGCGCGCGCGGGCGAAGCGGGACGCGGCTTCTCCGTTGTCGCTGACGAAGTTCGCAAGCTCGCTGAGCAGTCGCAGCAGACGGCCGAGAAAATCCAGTCGCTGACGGGCCGCGTGACGAGCTCGGTCAGCGACCTCTCCGAAGGCGCGAACGGCCTGCTGCAGTTCATGGAGCAGAACGTCGCGAAAGACTATGAAGCCATCACGAAGACAGCCGACCAGTACCGTGCGGATGCCGATTACCTGCGCGACTTTGCGCGCAAGAGCAATGAGGCGTCGCAGGGCATCTCGGGCGATGTCGATACGATGAACAACGCGATGACGCAGATTGCGAAAGCCACGCAGGAAGAGGCGCAGGGCAACACGCAGGTCGCCGAGAAGGTCACGGAAGTCGCCGACAAGGCGAACCAGATTCTCGAGAAGGTCCGCGAGTCGCAGGAAGGCGCCGAAAAGCTCAAGGAGCAGGTTGCAAAGTTCAAGGTTTGAGCATGATTTGTTGAAAATGAAAGAATCTCCACCAGAAATGGCAGGAGATTCTTTTTTTCTGTAGAATTTTGGAGAAGAGACAGAGAAACCAACATGGAATCATGGGAAGGGGCGCGGATGGGATGCCGATGTTTCGAAAATCGATGATTGTGCTGCTGCTGATTGCTCTCGTCGCGGGCGGCGGGGCGCTCTATGGCATGCAGGCACAAAGCGATGCGACCGTGCTCGATGCGGCGACGCAGCCGGCCGCTTCCTCCTCTGGTGATGATGGCGCGTCACAGGACGGCGGTCTCACGGTCTACGTCACAGGCGCCGTGAACCAGCCCGGCGTCGTGACGGTCGCCTCGGGCGCGCGCATCGCCGATGCCGTCAACGCTTGCGGCGGACTTTCGCCGGAGGCAGATGCCGAGGGCATCAACATGGCGCAGGCCGTGAAGGACGGCCAGCAGATTCGCGTGCCAGCCAAGGGCGCGCAGAAAGCGGCGGCAAATGACACGGCCGGTACGAAGACAGCAGCCTCCGCCAAAGCGGGCGGTTCTGAAGATGCGGGCGGCCTCGTCAACATCAACACGGCCGACGAAAAAGCGCTCGACACCCTGCCGGGCGTCGGCCCCGCAACCGCGCAGAAAATCATCGAGTACCGCGAAAACGAAGGCGCATTCCAGAGCCCCGAAGACATCATGAAAGTCCGCGGCATCGGCAAGGCGAAATACGAGAAGATGAAAGATAAAATCACGATATAGAAGCCTCCCTCTAGAGGGAGGGGGACCGCGAAGCGGTGGAAGGAGTAGTTGGATGCTGGAGACTGGCAATTAGTACAAACGAGGCGAAGAATCCATGAAGTATCTACTTGCACGTTTCGCCAATCTCGAAGAAGGGCAGCAGCAGGAGAGCTTTCTCGTGCTGCTGCTCTTCGCGCTTTCGCTCGGCATCTTCTGCGCGGCGGAATTGCCGTGGAAGCTGCCCGCCACCATGCTCGGCGGCGCGTTCGTGCTTTTGCTCATCACATCCGCCGCCCTCGTCTTCCGCAGGAGCCGCTGGGCCTTCCTTCCGCTCCTGTTGCTTTTCCTCGTGCTTGGCGCTCTGCGATTTGTGACAGCCGACGCCCTGCCTGCGAATGACATTTCTGCCTTTGCCCGTCAGGACGTCCATGTGACGGGCCGCCTCGTCGAAGAACCGCGCATCACCGAAGATGCGGCGGGACAGACGAAAATCCGCTATCATGTCGAAGCCGAATCCATCCGCCAGCACGGCGAAGCGCCAGAGGCGGCGTGTGGCGGGCTCTACATCTACAGCCGCCCGCAGGAGGGGCAGGACGTGCCGGACGCCAAAATCGGAGACGTCGTCGAAGCCTCGGGCAAAGTGCGTCTGCCGCACGGCTACCAGAATCCCGGCCAGCTCGACACGAAGCTCTTATTGCGCGTGCAGGGCATCACGGCGTCGGTTGCGGTCGGCAAGGCGGGTGTGCGTGTGACGCCGGAGGAGCATCCGACACTCGCGATGCAGCTCATGCGGCGCATCGCGGCCATTCGCGAGCACTATGCAGCAAGCATGGCCGAGGTCATGCCGGAGCATGATGCGGCGGCGATTTTTGCGATGCTGTTCGGCGGCTATGACGGCATCGATCCGGCGCTGCTGATTTCATTCACCACAACGGGCATCATTCATATTCTTTCAGTCTCGGGCTCGCATATCTCGCTCTTGGCGGCTGTGCTTGCCTGGTTTGGCGGCCTCCTGCGCCTGCCGCGCCTCGTGACGGCGGGGCTCGTGCTTTTCGCCATCACGGTTTATACGCTGCTCGCGGGCTGCGTGCCGCCGGTGTTGCGCGCGGCGGCCATGGGCGGGCTGACGTTTCTGGCACTGGCGCTCGGACGGGAGCGCGACGCGCGGCGGCTTCTGCTGATTGTCGGCATCGGGATGCTTTTGCTCTGGCCGCTCTTGCTGTTTCACATCAGCTTCCAGCTCTCGTTCCTTGCGACGGCCGGGCTCATCTACCTCGCGCCAGGGCTCGGCCGCTGGCTTGCGGCGCGCGGCCTGCCGCGCTTCCTCGCCGGGAGTTTTGCACTTTCCATCAGCGCGCAGGGCGCGACGCTGCCGGTCATCGCCTGGTATTTCAACCAGCTTTCGCTCTCATGCCTGCTCGCGAACCTCATCGTCGTGCCAATCGTCGAGCTCATGATCGTCTTCGGCCTGTTCGCGGGCCTCGTCGGCTGGCTCATCGCGCCGCTCGGCAAGATCGTCTTTGCGCTCGACAGCCTGCTCCTCGGCCTCGTGCGCGAGATGACGCGCATCCTCGCGGAGCTGCCGGGCAGCATGGTCTGGGTGCCGACGCCGGGGCCGCTTGCCTGCTTCCTTTATTATCTTGGGCTTGGCGCATGTTTGCTGCCAGACGAAAAAAAGCAGGCGGCATCCGCCTTCCTCAAGACGCATCGGCGGCAGGGGCTTGCTGGTCTCGCAGCCGTTCTTGTCTTCTGCCTTGCGGCGCATCTCGCGCGGCCGAACGAGACGACCGTGCATTTCATCGACGTCGGGCAGGGCGATGCCGCGCTCGTCGTCACGCCGCACGGCCATGCGTTTCTCGTCGATACGGGCGGCACGCGTGACGGTGCATTCGATGTCGGTTCGCGTGTCGATGTGCCGTATCTCCTGCACTATGGCATCCATTCCGTCGATGCGATTTTCCTTTCCCATGCGCACGAAGACCATGCGGCGGGCGCGGGTGCCGTCCTGCGCCTGCTGCCCGTCCAGCATGTCTTCACGTCGAGCGAGGGTCGCGAGATGTACGCAAAGAGCATGGGCCTTTCGACGGCGGATCCAGCGCTCCAGAAATTTGCGTCGCTCGAGACGGGCAGCCGCTACGAAATCGACGGCGTGACGGTCGAAGTCGTCTCTGCGCCGACCGCCGAGGAAGCGCAGGCGCAGGGCGGTGCGAATGGCAACGAGGCCTGCGACGTCGTGCGCGTGCAGTATGGAAAGGCATCGTTTCTTTTCACGGGCGATATGACAAAGGAACAGGAAGCGCAGCTGCTCACAGACGGCCGCGACGTCTCTGCGACCGTGCTCAAAGTCGGTCATCACGGCTCGAACACGTCATCGAGCGAGCCGTTCCTGCGCGCCGTCGCGCCGCGCTGCGCCGTCATCTCCGTCGGCGCCGACAATACGTTCGGCCACCCGAAGCCCGAAGTCCTCGAGCGATTCGCCAGCCTCGCCATCCCCGTCCTGCGCACGGATTTGCAGGGTGCCGTCGTGTTCCATACGGATGGAACGAAAATATCTTATGAGACTTACGTGAAGTGATTCTCGTATTTTAGCCTCCCTCTCAGAGGGTAATGTCATTAAGTTAAGCATAAGGCCCGCAAACTCTTGCCTCCCTCTCCGAGGGAGGGGAACCGCGTTAGCGGTGGTGGGTGTGTCGAAGGTAGGATGTAGCCACAAGTTCGATTGCATCTGCGAAGGTACGTCTTCGCAGATACCAATCCTGTGATCCGATTCATCCTACCTTCGACACACCCCCAGTCAGCTTCGCTGCCAGCCCCCTCGGAGAGGGGGCCTGTGTTCGCTGGATTTTCGCTAACTTAATGACATTGCCCTCTGTGAGGGGGCCAATAAGAAACAACTCGTGTCTTTCTCACAACAATATGGTAAGATAAAAGAAAACGAAGGAGGAGGAATCCCTATGGGCGTAGAAATCGAGCGCAAGTTCCTCGTGCAGCCGTCGTGGCATCCTGCCGCATCAGGCGAGGAGATTGCGCAGGGGTATCTTTCATCCGTGCCGGAGCGCACAGTGCGCGTGCGCATCCGAGGCGCGAAAGGCTATCTGACGGTCAAGGGGAAGAACGGCGGCGCGGATGCGGCGCGGCGAGCGGAGTTCGAGTATGAGATTCCCGTTGCCGACGCCCGCGCGATGCTCGCGCTCTGCGAACCGGGCCTCTGCGAGAAAGTCCGCCATCTCGAGCGGGCGGCCGACGGCCATGACTGGGAAATCGATGTCTTTCATGGCAGGAACGAGGGCCTTATCGTCGCCGAGGTGGAGCTCGGCGCGGAAGACGAGCCGTTCGAGCGGCCAAGCTGGCTCGGCAAGGAAGTCACAGGCGACGAACGCTACTACAATTCGAGCCTGGCGCAGCATCCCTATGAAACATGGAAGCAATTATGAGAAAAGCACCTGTTGAAAATCGGAGGAAACGATCATGGAATTTACTGACGTCATCCAGAACCGCTATGCCTGCAAGAAATTTGACGGCACGCCCGTTGCGAAAGAAGCGCTCGACGCCATCCTCGCGGCCGGCCGCCTCGCGCCGACAGCGAAGAATTTGCAGGAGCAGCATGTCTATGTCATCCAGTCCGAGGAAGGGCTGAAAAAAATCGACGAGCTCACGCCCTGCCGCTATGGCGCGCCCGTCGTGCTGCTCGTTGCGTTTGACACGACGAATGTCTTCACGTATCCGGGCGACAAATACAAGAGCGGCGTCGAGGATGCGACGATTGTTGCGACGCACCTCTGCCTCGCGGCGACAAATGCCGGCATCGAGAACTGCTGGCTGAACTTCTTCGACCCCGACAAGGCAAAAGAACTTTTCGGCCTGCCGGAAAACGAGCAGGTCGTCATGCTCCTCGACCTCGGCCACGCCGCCGACGTCCCAGCCGGCAAGCCGCTGAAAAATCATACAAGCCGCAAGCCCATTGATGAAACTGTAACGTATCTTTGAAGGAAAGGCTCCCTCTCAGAGGGAGCTGGCGCCGATAGGCGACTGAAGGAGTCTCACAAGATAGACGATTTTGATTCTAGATTCCTGCTTATGCGGGTTGCGTAATTGCTTTTTGGGATGCCCGTGTAAGCTGCAATCGAACATCTCATATGCCCATCTTGTGAGACTCCCACCACCGCTTCGCGGTTCCCCTCCCTCTGAGAGGGAGGCAAGGAGATACCATCTATGTTAGAACTTCTCAACCTCAACGCCAAGCAACGTTCCGTCGCAGAAAATCTCGACGCCCATATTCTCCTGACTGCCCCGGCTGGCACGGGCAAGACGGACACTTTGGCCTACCGCATCGCGAACATTCTCGATGCCGGCCGCGCCGAGCCTGAGGAAGTGCTCTGCCTGACGTTCACGAACAAGGCGTGCCAGGAGATGCGGGACCGCATCGAGCTGCGGGCGGGCGAGCCGGGGAGCCGCGTCTGCGTGCGGACGTTCCACAGCTTCTGCTACGACATCATCAAGTCTGAGGCCAAGCGTCATTCCGACCTCTTCACGGATTTCGTGATTTTCGACGAGTCTGACTGCCGCACGCTGATCCGCGACCTCATGGGCGAAGACCTCGACGTGCCCGCCGCGACGCTCGCGCGCCTGCTGGCATTCACGAAGGAAAAGCTCGCAGTCTGGGACATCCTGACGGGCGATCCTGCCGCCGATGCCAAGGCCGTCGTCGCGCGCATCTATCGCGAGGCGAAAGACGATTTCGCGGCCATCTGCGTCGATGACCATTACCAGCGCCTGCCGCGCCTCGTCGAGGGCTGGCAGGTCTGGGGCGCGTCGTTTCTGCGGCGCTACGACATGCGCTTGCAGGAGGCGCACGGCCTCGACTTCACCGACCTCATCGTGCGGGCGAAGCGGCTGCTGCGCGAGCGCGAAATCGCGCAGCGCTGGGCAGCGCGGTTTCAGTACATCAACATCGACGAGGCGCAGGACACGAGCACGCTCGAATATGGCATTTTAGAGCGCATCTTTGGCAAGAGCAAGATTCTCTTGGCAGGCGACCTTTTTCAGACCATCTACGGCTGGCGCGGCTCGCATCCCGAAGTCGTCGTGCGCCGCTTCGAGAAAACGCATCATCCCGAGAAAATCGTGCTGTCCGAAAATTATCGCTCGACGCGCACGCTGCTCAAAGCCTCGTTCGGCGCGCTCGAGCGCCTGTTCCCGAAGCGCGTCGCCAAGGTCTATCCCGATGGCTTTGCGGCCGAGAGCACGGAGGAAGGTGCGCCCGTCGAAGTGAAAGGTGCGGCCGATTTTGCCGAGGAAGCGCAGTGGATCTACTACCGCATTCTCGAGCTCCCCGTGACGGATTATTCGCGCGTCGCCATCCTCGTGCGCAGCAACCGCTACGCGAAAGAACTTTCGGCGCAGTTCCGCGCCATCGGCCAGCACGTCGGCGGCGAGGCGCTGCCGTTCCTGCTGATTGATGACACGCGCTTCTTCCAGCGACAGGAGGTCAAGGATGCGCTGGCGTTCCTGCGCCTCGCGGTCAACCGCCACGATGTCGCGAGCCTCATGCGCGTGCTCGGCCGCTATGTGCGCGGCGTCGGCCCTGCCGCCATCCGCACGATTTCCTCGCAGGAATATCGCCGCGCGGGCGTCCGCATGACGGATTATCTCGATCCGGCTGCGCGCGAGGCGGGCGACCCGTTTGCGCCGCTCGTCGATGCGCTGGCCGCTGGGAACGTCGTCGTTTTCGATGTTGAATCGACAGGCCTCGATACGGCGCATGACGAAATCGTGCAGATTGCGGGCGTGCGTCTCGCGCCGGATGGCAGCATCAAAGAAAAATTCATGCGGTATCTCTGCCCGACGCAGCCCATCAGCCCGGGCGCGGAAGCCACGCATCATCTGACGCTGGCGTTCCTGCGCGAGCACGGCGAAGACCCTGCCGCCGTCCTGCGTGATTTCTGCGCGTTCGCGGCGGGCAGCGTCATCGTCGGGCACAACGTTACGTACGACCTGCGCATCCTCGGCAGCCAGCTCGCACGCCTCGGCCTACCGCCGCTTGCATATCCCATGTATTTCGACACGCTCGACATCTTCCGCCGCTTTCATCCGAACCTGCCGAATCACCGGCTCGAATACCTCGGGCAGGTCTGCGAGGTCACGCACGCCTCGTCGCATGATGCATTCGATGACATCTGCGCGACGGCGGAGATTCTCTGCTACGCCGTGGGGCACGACATCCGGCCGACAGCTGCGGCGCGCCGCGCCTGCATGGAGAAATATCTCGACGTCTTTGCGCCGCTCGCGGAAAAGCTCGCGCTCCTGCGCGCGCAGGCGACGGAGCTCCGTCCGTGGCAGACGCTCGGCCAGATTGTGCTCGAGACGGGCATGGCCGACTACTACAAGAAGCGCCACGAGGAAAACCGCGTCGAGAACCTCCGCGACCTCTTCCGCCGCGCGAAGGAGCTCGATGACAAGGAGCTCCCGCCCGTTGATGCCGTCTACCAGTTCCTCAGGTACACGACGCTCTCGACGACCGACCTTGACGCGCTGACGAAGAAAAAGAAGATTCCCATCATCACGATTCATCAGGCCAAGGGCGCGGAGTTCGACGACGTCTTCCTCGCGGGTCTCCAGCAGGGCACATTTCCCGGCCTGCCTGCGCTCAAGAAGAAAGACACCAGCGAGGAAAAGCGCCTGTTCTACGTCGCCATCACGCGCGCGAAGCGGCAGCTCTTCCTCTCGTGGTGCCAGTTCCGCTACGGCCATTACCAGCACGAAAGCGAGTTCATCCGGACGCTGCCGCAGGAGTGCGTGCGGCGGGTGTGATTTGCAAAGGAGGAAACCGGAAACCATGACGACAGAAGAACGACGGCAGGAGCTCCTGCATCTCCTCACGCGCGCAGATGGTGCGCGGACGGGGACGGAGCTTGCGAAAAAGCTCGGCGTGAGCCGGCAGATCATCGTGGGGGACGTCAGCATCCTGCGCGCCGAGGGCGCGAAGATCCTCTCGACGCCGCGCGGATACCAGATGCTCGAAACATCGCCGGGCGTCATCGAAACGGTCGCCTGCCGCCATACGGCGGAGGAGATGGGCGCGGAGCTCGACGCGATGGTCGATAACGGCGTGACGGTGCGCGACGTCATCGTCGAGCATCCCGTCTATGGCGAGATTCGCGCCGACCTCATGATCGAGAGCCGCCGCGATGTCGCGGCCTTCGTGCGAAAGATGGAGGCCGCCGGCGCGCCGCCGCTTTCGCAGCTCACGGCTGGCGTCCACCTGCATACGGTCGAGGCGAAGACGCGCGAAGAAATCGAGGACGCGCGAAAGGAACTTGCAAGGCTTGGCTTTCTCGCGACGAATGGCGATGCTTGATTGCATCGCTTTTTTCGTATTGTGTCCGAAAGACACATCGAATGGTAGACGCAACAGGACAGACGTGGTAAAATAAAGCGTATAGGTTTACACGAAAGGACGTTGCTTTTTGACGGACATATTGAAGGAAATGCATGTCTGGATGACGGCCTACATGAAGTCGTTCTACACGGCGGACGAAGAGGTCATGCAGGGCATCCGCATCAAGGAGCTGCATACGGGCTATGTGACAGGGCACATGGTTGCGCTCGCAAAAGAGCTCGGGCTCGATGCGCATGACCGGGCGCTCGCAGAAATCATGGGGCTCTTCCATGACGTCGGGCGCTTCCGCCAGTACATGCTTTACAAGACATTCAACGACGCGCAGTCGGAGGATCATGCAGTGCTCGCGCTCACGGTGCTCTCGGAGCTGCCGTTCATGAAAAAGCTGGCACCCGAGGACGAGGCGCTTGTGCGCTTTGCCATCGGCAACCATAATAAAAAGGAAATCGAGCCGACAGACGACAAGCGCCGCCTGCTGTTTGCGAAGATGCTGCGCGATGCGGACAAGCTCGACATCTACCGCGTGCTCGCACCGTTCCTCGACGAGAGCCATGCGGACGAGGCGCCGAAATTCATGGCAGGACTCAAGAGCCAGCAGGTGACGGAGCCGTTCGTGCAGGCACTCGTCGAGGGGCGTCAGGCCGACTACCACGCGATTCGCACGCATGGCGACCGCAAGGTCGTGCGGCTGCTCTGGGTCTACGACATCAACTTCGCGTGGACGATGCGCAGCATCGTCGAGCGCGGCTATATCGACCGCGTGATTCATGCGCTGCCGCATGGGCGTGAGCTGGCCATTGGCTTTGAAAAACTCAAATCTTACGTTGCAAAGAAATGCGCAGAGCAGGACGTGCTTGCGGATTTTCAATAAATTTTAAGGGGAGATCACTATGGCGAACTTCATCCAGAACGAGATTGACGAAGACCTTAAGAAGGGCAAATATACGACGGGCATTCACACGCGATTCCCACCCGAGCCGAACGGCTACCTGCATGTCGGCCATGCGAAGTCCATCTGTCTGAACTTCGGCCTTGCCGAAAAGAACGACGGCCTCTGCAACCTGCGCTTTGATGATACGAATCCGACGAAGGAGGATGTCGAGTACGTCGATTCCATCCAGGAGGACATCCGCTGGCTCGGCTTCAGCTGGGGCGACCGCAAGTTCTACGCTTCCGATTACTTCGACAAGCTCTATGACTTTGCCGAGCAGCTCATCAAGAAAGGGCTCGCCTATGTCGATGATCTTTCGGCCGAGGAAATCAAGGCCTATCGCGGCACGCTGACGGAACCGGGCAAGGAGAGCCCTTACAGGAATCGTTCGGTTGAGGAAAACCTCGATCTCTTCCGTCGCATGAAGGCCGGCGAATTCGAAGACGGCGCGAAAGTCCTGCGCGCGAAAATTGACATGGCGTCGCCGAACATGGTCATGCGCGACACGGTCATCTACCGCATCGCGCACGCGACGCATCACCGCACGGGCGACAAGTGGTGCATCTATCCGATGTACGACTTCGCGCATCCGCTGTCCGATGCCATCGAGGGCATCACGCATTCCGTCTGCACGCTCGAGTTCGAGGAGCACCGTCCGTTCTATGACTGGCTGCTCGATTCGCTCGATTTCGACCCGATGACGCGCCCACGCCAGATCGAGTTCGCGCGCCTGAACCTCACGAATACGGTCACGAGCAAAAGAAAGCTCCGCCAGCTCGTCGAAGAGGGCTATGTGCGCGGCTGGGACGATCCGCGCATGCCGACCATCTCCGGCCTCCGGCGCCGCGGCTACACGCCGGCCGCCATCCGCAGCTTCTGCGAAGAAATCGGCGTCGCGAAGGCGAACAGCCTCGTCGATGTCGCGATGCTCGAGCACGCCGTGCGCGAAGACCTCAACGAGCATGCTGACCGCGTCATGGCCGTGCTGCATCCGCTGAAGGTCGTGCTGACGAATGTGCCGGAAGACCATGAGGAAATGCTCGTCGCCGACAACAATCCGATGCACGGCGGCCACCGCTACGTGCCGTTCTCGCGCGTCATCTACATCGAGCAGGAAGACTTCATGGAGGAGCCGCCGAAGAAGTTCTTCCGCCTGAAGCCGGGCGGGGAAGTGCGCCTGAAGCACGCCTACATCATCAAGTGCGACGAGGTCGTCAAGAACGACGACGGCACGATCCGCGAGCTCCACTGCTCCATCGACCCGGATTCCAAGACGGGCGGCAAGACGGCGAACCGCAAGATCAAGGGCACGATCCACTGGGTTGCCGAAAAGACGGCGCTTGATGCGGAAGTGCGCCTCTATGACTACCTGATTGAGACGGATGAAGAGGGCAATGTGCCGAAAGACTTCATCGCGGCGCTCAACAAGCACTCGATGGAAGTTGTCGAGCATGCCTTCATCGAACCGTCCGTGCGCTACGCCGCGCCGGAGACGCATTACCAGTTCCTGCGCGAAGGCTACTTCGTCGTGGACAAGGACACGACGCCTGGCCATCTCGTCTTCAACCGCGTCGTCGGCCTGCGCGACAGCTGGGCAAAAGCAAAGAACAAGGGCTGATTTCAAAGAACAAACGGCATAATTTTATCAAGGGAGGTGAAATGGATGCCAAAGATTCCGAAGAACCTCACCGACAAAGATATGCTGAAGAACTGGGTCGAGGAAGAAACCGTCGAAGACAAGTTCCTCCGTGCGGAAAAAATCGAGGACAAGCGCCGCCGCGAGCGCGCAGGCATCGAACCACCGGCCGAGCTCGCACGCGCGGGACTCACGCGACAGCTGACGGAAGAACTCGGCAAGGCGCTGACGGAACTCAAGATGCAGCTCACGCTCAAGGGTGCAAAGGACATCACGTACAAGGTGAAGAATGACGGCACGAAGATCATCATCGCACCGAAGTACACGCTCTGATGTGGAAAACAATAGATAGGACAATGGAAAAGGGCAAGAGGTTACGAGACAACTTTATATTTTTTAAGAAAAGAAGTGTTTGAAAGATGAGTACAACGACCATCGCAGTCATCATCTTCGTTGCAGCCTATGCGCTGATTATTTCTGAAAAAGTCCATCGTACCATCGTCGGCATCGTCGGTGCGTCGCTCATGATTCTCTGCGGCGTCATCGACCAGGCGACGGCCATCAGCCACATTGATTTCAACACGCTCGGCCTGCTCATGGGCATGATGATCATCGTGAATATCACGAGCGAGACGGGCCTCTTCAACTTCCTCGCCGTCTGGGCAGCCAAGAAGGTCGAGGCGCAGCCGATCAAGCTTCTCGTTGCGCTCTCCCTGCTGACGATGGTCTGCTCGGGCCTTCTTGACAACGTCACGACGGTGCTGCTGACCGTGCCGATCACGTTCGGCATCACGTCACAGCTCAAAGTCGATGTCAAGCCATACCTCATTTCACAGATTCTCGCGTCGAACATCGGCGGCACGGCAACGCTGATCGGCGACCCGCCGAACATCATGATTGGTAGTGCCGTCGGCCTGAACTTCATGGATTTCATCGCGAACCTCACGGGCATCGCGTTCATCATCTTCATCGTCGTCGAAGCCGTGCTGATTGCGCTCTATCACAGCGAGCTCAAGACGCAGCCGGAGCTTCAGGCGGAAGTCATGAAGATGGATGCGAGCAGCGAGATCAAGGACGCTTCGCTCCTGAAGCGCTGCCTCGCCGTCATCTTCCTGACGATTGCGATGTTCGTGCTGCATGGCACGCTCGGTCTCGATACGGCGACGTGCGCGCTGTCGGGTGCGGGCCTGCTGCTGCTCATCACGTACACGCGCAACGAAGCCATGATTGGCAAAGTCCTCTCGAAAGTCGAGTGGCTCGCCATCTTCTTCTTTGCCGGCCTGTTCGTGCTCGTCGGCGCGCTCGTCGAGACGGGCGTCATCAAGATGCTCGCAGCCGAGGCCATCAAGATCACGAATGGCAGCGTCAATGCGACGGCCATGCTGATTCTCTGGATGAGTGCGATTGCGTCGGCGTTCATCGATAACATCCCGTTCGTTGCGACGCTGATCCCGCTCATCAAGGACATGGGCCAGATGGGCCTCACGAACCTCGACCCGATGTGGTGGAGCCTCGCGCTCGGTGCCTGCCTCGGCGGCAACGGCACGCTGATTGGCGCGAGCGCCAACGTCGTCGTCGCCTCGATGGCGGCGCGCCGCGGCAAGGCCATTTCGTTCATCGAGTTCATGAAAGTCGCGTTCCCGATCATGATTCTGACAATCATCATCTCGAGCGCCTATGTCTGGCTGCGGTATCTCTGATGTGAACATTTCCCGAAGCGGACGGCTTGCCGCCCGCTTTTTTCCGACAGAAAGCTCAATAAGCAAGAAAGGAACCTTCATGGATCAGAATGAAAGAAAAGAAGCCCTTGACAAAGCGCTCAAGGGCATAGAGAAAGATTTCGGCAAAGGCGCCATCATGCGACTCGGCGATGCGAAGGCGAACATGAACGTCGAGGTCATCCCGACGGGCATCCTGCCGCTCGACATCGCGCTCGGTGTCGGCGGCATCCCGCGCGGCCGCATCATCGAGATCTATGGCCCGGAATCGTCGGGCAAGACGACGGTCACGCTGCACATGATTGCCGAGGCGCAGAAGAACGGCGGCATCGCGGCGTTCATCGATGCGGAGCATGCGCTCGACCCTGTCTATGCGCAGCACCTCGGCGTCGATATTGACAACCTGCTGATTTCGCAGCCGGACAGCGGCGAGCAGGCGCTCGACATCGTGGAGGCGCTCGTCCGCAGCGGCGCCATCGACCTCATCGTCGTCGACTCCGTCGCAGCGCTCGTGCCGAAAGCCGAAATCGAGGGCGAGATGGGCGACAGCAACGTCGGCCTGCATGCCCGCCTCATGAGCAAGGCCATGCGCAAGCTCACGGGCATCATGAGCAAGATGCGGACGGCCGTCGTCTTCATCAACCAGATTCGCGAGAAGGTCGGCGTCATGTTCGGCAACCCCGAGACGACGACGGGCGGCCGCGCGCTGAAGTTCTATGCGTCCGTGCGTCTCGACGTGCGCCGCGTCGAGGGCATCAAGCAAGGGCAGGAGTTCATCGGCAACCGCACGCGCATCAAGGTCGTCAAGAACAAGGTCGCGCCGCCGTTCAAGCAGGCGGAGTTCGACATCATGTACGGCGAGGGCGTCTCGAAGCTTTCGTGCGTCCTCGACATGGCCGTCGATCTCGACATCGTCGACAAGAGCGGTGCCTGGTTCTCGTATGGCGGCACGCGCCTCGGTCAGGGCAAGGAAAACGCGAAGAAGACCATCGCCGAGACGCCGGGCATGCAGGAAGAGCTGGAACAGAAAGTCCGCGAAAAGCTCATGAACAATGAGGATGCGGACGGCAAGGACAAAAACGATGCCAAGGATGCCAAAGGCAAGGGCGCGAAGGACGCTGCGACGGATCACGCTGCTGCCGAAGCTCCCGCAGGCGCTGACGCATGACGCAGCGCATGGAGCTGCCGCCCGAAGAGGAGATTGGCGGGAAAAAGAAGGCGAAAGGCCCGAAGACGGCGCTGATGTACGCCGTCGACCTGCTCGCACGGCAGGAACAGAGCAGCGCGAAGCTTCGCGAAAAGCTCAAGCGCAAGAATTATGACGAGGAGGAAATCGAGGCGGCGCTCCAGCGCCTCATGGAACTGCATTACCTCGATGATGCCGGTGCCTGTCAGCGGCAGTTCGATTTTCTCTACGAGGAGAGCCGCAGCTCTGTGCGGCAGATCGTGGCAAAGCTCTTGCAGCGCGGTTTCGAGAGCTCGATGATAAAGAGCTGCATCCCGTCCGATACGTACGAGCGCGAGAAAGAAGCGGCACTCCGCGTGCTTTCGCTCAAATACCATCGGCCTGCCGACCCGCGCAAAATGATGGCGAACCTCTACCAGAAGGGCTTTGCCGTGGACGCCGCGCGGGCGGCCGTTGAAACATTTGCCGCACAGATGGCGGAGCGCCAGAATGGCGCAGAAGATGATGAAGGGTGATAACAAGTATGGGAAATTTCAGTTTTGACAAGGAGAGCTTGCGGCAGAACTTCTTCACGACGGAGGGACGTCTGAATCGCAAAGCATTCATCCAACGCTTTTTCGGCGTCTCCATCTCGCTCGGCGTCTTTGCTTTCATCGTCTATGCGGCGCTCTATAATGGCACGGGCAGCAAGGACATCGCCGACAGCATTGCCATCTCGATTTCTGTCGTCGAGGCATTCATCGTCTACACGCTGATTGCGCGCCGTCTCCACGACCTCGGCTACGGCAAGGCGCTCGCCGTCATCTACCTCGTCTACGGCCTCACGCAGACGATGGTCATGAACTACCTGACGGACAACTTCGAGCCCGGCAGCATGCCGATTTACGCCTATCAGATTCTTTCGACCTGCGTCATCATCTTCCTCGTCTGCCTCATGTTCATGAAGGGCGTCAAGGGAGAGAACCGCTTCGGCAAGGATCCGCTCGGCGAATGAAAAAGTTATAAAAATAGCGGCTGCACACCAGTTGTGGTGTGCAGCCGCTATTTTTATGCCACTCACTGCGACAGCTTTGCAAATTCGTCGACTTTCTGGAGTGCCGCGCCGCTCTTGATGAGGGCGCGGGCTTTTTCGATGCCTTCGGCGATGCTTGCCGCTTTGCCGCCGAGGTAGATGGCGGCGCCGGCGTTGAGGAGGACGATGTCGGTCTTCGGGCCCTGCGCGCCCGAGAGGATGTCGCGCGTGACTTTGGCATTCTCGGCCGGCGTGCCGCCGACGATGTCCTTCTTCTCGCAGCGTGTGAAGCCGAAATCTTCCGGCTTCACGGTGTAGCGCTTGAACCAGCCGTCCTTGAATTCGCAGATGCTCGTCGGGGCGCTCATGGAGAGTTCATCCAGGCAGTCCTGTCCATAGATGACCATGCCGCGCGTGACGCCGAGGTCGATGAGGACATTGGCGAGCGGCTCGAGCAGCGCTTCGTCGTAGACGCCGAGCAGCATCGTCTTCGGGCGCGCCGGGTTCGTCAGAGGGCCGAGGATGTTGAAGACCGTGCGGATGCCGAGCTCCTTGCGGATGGCGCCGACGTATTTCATCGACGCATGGTATTTCTGCGCGAACATGAAGCAGATGTTGATTTTGTCCAAGAGTTCGACGCATTTTTCCGGCGCGAGGTCGAGGTTGACGCCGAGCGCTTCGAGGCAGTCCGCTGCGCCCGATTTCGACGATGCCGCACGGTTGCCGTGCTTTGCGACTTTGATGCCAGCAGCTGCGATGATGAAGGAAGCCGTCGTCGAGATGTTGATGCTGCCCGCATGGTCGCCGCCCGTGCCGACGATGTCGAGCACGTCGAACGCATGCTCGACCTTCGTCGCGTGGTCGCGCATGGCGGCCGCCGAACCCGAGATTTCGGCGATGGTCTCGGCTTTCGTGCTCTTCGTCGAGAGCGCGGCGAGGTAGGCGGCGTTCTGCACCTGGCTCGTCTTGCCGCTCATGATCTCGTTCATGACGGTGTAGGCTTCGTCATACGTGAGGTCTTCCTTGCTGACGACTTTCTTGATGGCTTCTTCAATCATGCAGATCTCTCCTTTTGCCAAGGGGCATCAAAAATCCCCGGCAGTCTCAGAAACTGCCGGGGACGAAACTGCCGCTTGGGTATCAATAACATCTTTGTTCTTCTGATAAGGATAGCACGAGGAAACAGACTTGTCAAGATGACAGCAGGACGTTTGTTTTTTAAGTTGAATATGTCAACGATTCGGGCCTTTCGAACTCATTATAAGCAAATACGCCCCAAGAATCTTAAAAGAAATAGAAATTCATTGTTGATATTGGTTGTGTTATGTGTATATAATGTTCTTAGGAATAAAAAGACAGGTCATAAAAACTCGGGGGCGCAGAATATGAAGTAGTTGGATGATATAAGAGACAACAACGGCAGGAGAACGTCAAGGTACGCCAGAAATTAGGATGGAATTCCCAGTACACCGAGAAACAAATGGAAACCGAATGTGATACGGTCTCAGATTTTGAATGAAATGCCACAGAACTCCCTGTTGAATCCGCTGAGGGGCAGGCGTATAATGTTTATGAAAAGTATACAGTTGAGATGAAAACGGTCTCTTTTTGAAGGATTGTCAGATTTACGGATGATTCATAGATGAAAGGATGGAAGGCATGAAGGATTGGAAGAAACAGGCAGCGGCGGCACTGGCCGTTTCACTGGACGCAGCGATGCCAGGCACGGCTCTGGCAGCAGAAGCCTCGAAGGCAGAGGATCAGGCGGCCGAGGTCGCGCAGATGAAGGAAGAGATCGCGACCTTGACCGCGCGCCTCAACGCGCTGGAAAAGCAGCTCGACGAAGCGCAGAAAGCTGGAAAGTCCGATGACAAGGACAAAGCGGAAAAGAAGAAGGGCGCTTCGGAGCTCCAGTGGTCGGGCTCGACGAAGATGGGCTACATGTATAACTAGGACAAGAAGGGTTCGGCAAAGGCTGAGATACGTCTCAAGGCCAAGACGAAGGTCGATGATACCTATGATGTGGCGTTCGGCCTGAAATTCAAATCGACATCTGAGGAACCGGTACCGGCGACAATCGATCCGAATGACCCGAAGCGGGTCCGCGATGGCCATGCGTCGGAGAAGAACAAGGTCAAGCTCGACGAGGCATCCATCGGTCGCGCCTTCGGCCCTGTCTACCTCAAGGCTGGCGTCCAGACGGCGACAGTCGGCGAGGGTCTCTGGATTGGCAAGAGCAGCCTGAACATCTTTTCGGGCAAGTACGACATGACGCCGCGCGATTCACTGTTCTTCGGCTATGGCCGCGACTCGCAGGATTACCTCGCAGAAAACGAGAAGACGCAGTCGCGTCTCTTGAAGTTCGTCGATTACCAGCATCATTTCGGCAACGACGCGATGGCAGGCATCTATCTCGGCGCGCAGCAGCCGGATCGCTATCTCGGCGTGTATGGCGAGACGCCGCTCATCGGCAAGCTCAGCCTTGCGGGCGAGTTCGTCCATAACACGAATACGAACAAGCCGGAAGAGAATCACAACCATTATGGATATGTGTATCGTGGCTCGAAATCCGACACGGACGGCTATTTCTTGAGCCTTGCCTATGGACAGGCGAAGAAGAAAGGCGACTTCCGCGCGGCCGTCAACTATTTCAACGTCGATCAGAACCTCTTCATGGATGACGGATATACCGCATTCGATGACTATGTGACGAATGACGGCCTGCTCGGCTTCGGCCTCGTGCTCGATTACATGACGAGCGACCACACGAAGCTTTCGCTCGAGCGCTATTGGGCGCATACGAAGCCTGTGGCTGGAAATGTCGATCGTGACGGCAACGAGCTTCCTGAATCGCCGTATTATACGACGTATGTGAAGTTCACGTCGAAATTCTGATGGAGGATTTGTTGTTTTTGAGAGAAGGATGATCATGGGAAATCGTTCGAAGAAAGTTGTATGCGGTGCTGCCTTTCTGGCAGCGGGGCTCTGGATGGCGCAGGGAAGTGCGCCGATGGCGCTGCCGGCAGAAGCGGCGGCGCGGCCGGGGCATCTCGTGGAGCAGGAGCAGCCGGCGGATTTTGAAGGCTTTGTCTGGCGCATCGACAGCGAGGGCAAAGAGCTGCCGCGCAATTTCCGCACGTCGGAGGGCGCTTTCCAGGCACCGGACGAGAAGTATCAGCTCGATGCTTCGTATCAGCCGTCGCGGAAAGGCCTCGACACGCTTCGCGCCTCGGGCAGCGCGCAGTGCTCGCCTGAGGAGATGAAGGCGCTCTATCAGGAACTCAGGAGGCATACGGACGGCCCGATTTATGACATCGACCTGCGGCAGGAGTCGCATGGCTATCTCGATGGCACGGCCGTGAGCTGGTATGGCGAGCGTGACTGGGCGAACCTCGGCAAGAGCCGGCACGCGGCGCTGAGCGACGAAGCAAAGCGTCTCAAGGCGGCGGTCGGCAAGATGGTCTATATGGCAGAGCTCGGAAAGGACAAGCTGCCGGTCGGCGGCAAGGTCGTGCGCGTGCAGCAGGCGGAGAACGAGCAGCAGGTCGCCGAGGCCGCAGGCTTCCGCTATTTCCGCATCACAGCGACGGATCATGTCTGGCCGAGCGAAGAGAACATCGACCGCTTCATTGCATTCTATCGTACGCTGCCGAAAGATGCCTGGCTGCATTTCCATTGCGAGGCCGGCGTCGGCCGCACGACGGCGTATCTCGACATGTACGACATGATGCGCAATCCGGACGTTTCTTTCAAGGACATCACGTATCGCCAGCACGAGCTTGGCGGTTTCTACTATGGCCCGTATAACGTGAAGCCGAAGACGGGCAAGGACGACTGGAAGCAGGCGTATTACCTCGACAAGGCGGCCATGATGCAGAAATTCTATGAATACGTGCAGGCGAACCGTGCGACGGGCTACGAGACGAGCTGGTCTTCGTGGCTGAAGGCGCAGAAATAAAAGGAAAGGCAGATGACATCGAATGAAATGGTTTGATGATATGCGGTTTCGTTGAAGATTCTGGCATTGGTGGTGATTGCGGCCATCGCGCTGTTTTCCGTCGGCTACACGGGCTACAGCATGCTGGATGCCTCGAACTACCGCATGAGCAAGATGTACAACCAGAAGCTCAAGAACGTGCAGATGCTCGGCGAGCTCAAGTACTTCATGCGCGATATGCAGGTGCATGAGCTGAACCTCGCTGACAGCACGGATTCGGCTTTGCAGGAGAAGAACCGTAAGACCATCGAGAGCATCAATGACCGTTTCCATCAGACGATGGATGCGTACAAGGACAATACGAAGGGGCTCGATGGTGTCGAGGAACGCGTGCAAGACATCGAGTCGAACTGGGAGAAGTTCTACCAGACGGGCAAGAAGATCGATGCGCTGGCAAAGGACGGCAAGACAGACGAGGCGCGTGCGCTCTATTATGACGAAGGCCAGAAGAACAGCTCAGCTGTCGGCAATCCAGTCAAAGAACTCCTCGAGATGACGAACACGAATGCCGAGGACGTCTACAACCGCAATCTCAAGAAAGCGGGTGAGGCAACGCGCAACATGCTGATCGAGGGCGTCATCGCGCTCGTCATCCTCGTCGTCATCTCGCAGCTCATCGGTCGCGGTATCACGGCGCCGCTTTATGAGATGAAGCGCGCCTGCGAGCGTCTGCGCGATGGTGATTTCCGCGAGAGCGAGCGGCGCATCGTGCGCGGCGACGAGTTCGGCGAGATGGCCGCGACCGTCGCTGAGATGCGTACGAGCATCGGCAAGCTCATGCGCAGCACGAATGATTCGGCGCAGCAGATCGCGGCGGCAAGCGAGGAGCTCACGGCGAGTTCGGCGCAGTCGGCGCAGGCGTCCGAACAGGTGGCGCAGTCCGTGCAGCGCGCAGCAAATGCCGTGACGCAACAGGAGAAGGAAGTGCAGGCGTCATCGGAAGCTGTCGCAGGCGTCAGTACGGCCGTCGACAAGATGCACGAGCAGGCAACGCGTGTCGCGGCACATGCATCGGAGGCGCATGACCGTGCGGCTGCAGGCGGCACGGCCATCAAAGATTCTTCGGTCGGACGCATCCAGAACGCTGCGACGACCGTGCAGCAGTCGGCGCAGATTGTCGACAAGCTTGGCGACAACTCGAAGGAAATCGGCAAGATTGTCGAGACGATTTCGAGCATTGCCGAGCAGACGAACCTTCTTGCGCTTAATGCCGCCATCGAGGCGGCGCGCGCAGGCGAGGCGGGCCGTGGCTTCTCCGTCGTTGCTGACGAGGTGCGCAAGCTCGCCGAGGAATCGGCCGAGGCCGCCCAGCGCATCGCGGCGTTGATCGAGACCATCCAGAAGGATACGGCTGAAGCGGTCACATCGATGAAGGAGGGCAGCGATGCCGTCGCCGATGGTGCCAGCTCCGTCGAGCAGCTCCGCGAGGTCTTCGACGAGATCCGCGTCTTCGTCGATGGCGTCTCGAAAGAGGCCAGCAACATGGCGCGGGAAATCAAGGAAGTCAACAATCAGGCGGGCGACATCTCGGGACAGGTGCAGCAGGTCGAAGCACAGGGCCGCACGGTCTCGGACGAGATGGAGAATGTCTCGGCCGCGACGGAAGAGCAGTCGGCATCCGCAAGCGAGATTGCGAAGGCGAGCGATGCACTCTCGAACCTCGCGCAGGGACTCCAGAATTCTCTCGCAAAATTCGAATACTAATCTACGAATCTATGGATTACAGTGGCAGGCACATCTTTGCGGATGCGCCTGCCTTTTTTCATTTCCTTTTCTGTTGCGGTGTGCTATAATTTTTCGTAGATTCACGGTCATTTCGAGGGAGGAACAAAACCATTGAGCAAGCCTGCAAACGAACTCATTCTGGTGCTGGATTTCGGCGGCCAGTACAACCAGCTCATCGCGCGCCGCGTGCGTGAGGATCATGTCTACTGCGAAGTGCATCCGAACACGATGCCGCTCGAGAAGATCCGCGCGATGGCGCCGAAGGGCATCATCCTGACGGGCGGCCCGAACAGTGTATATAAGGAAGATTCTGCGACGTGCAGCGAGGAGCTCTTCCATCTCGGCATCCCCGTGCTCGGCATCTGCTATGGCTCGCAGCTCATGGCGCACCTCCTCGGCGGCAAGGTCGAGACGGCACCGGCGAGCGAGTACGGCAAGACGGAGGTCGAGGTTACGGAGCGCGGGTCGAAGCTGTTCAAAGATGTCAGCGAGAAGACGATCTGCTGGATGAGTCATACGGACTACATCGCGAAAGCCCCGGAGGGCTTCACGGTCACGGCGAAGACGCCGGTCTGCCCGGTCGCCGCGATGGAGAATGCAGCCGAAAAGCTCTATGCGACGCAGTTCCATCCCGAAGTCATGCACACGGCCGAGGGGAAGACGATGCTCAAGAACTTCGTCTATGATGTCTGCGGCTGCAAGGGCGACTGGAAGATGGATTCCTTCGTCAAGACGACGGTTGCCGAGCTCAAGGAGAAAATCGGCACGGGCCGTGCGCTTTGCGCGCTCTCGGGCGGCGTCGATTCATCTGTCGCGGCCGTGCTGCTCTCGAAAGCCATCGGCAAGCAGCTGACGTGCGTCTTCGTCGACCACGGCCTGCTCCGAAAGAACGAGGGTGACGAGGTCGAAGCTGTCTTTGGCCCCGATGGCCCGTATGATGTCAACTTCATCCGCGTCAATGCGAAAGACCGCTTCTATGCCAAGCTCAAGGGCGTCACGGAGCCGGAGAAAAAGCGCAAGATTATCGGCGAGGAATTCATCCGCGTCTTCGAGGAAGAAGCGAAGAAGATCGGCGCGGTCGATTATCTCGTGCAGGGCACGATTTATCCGGACGTCATCGAGAGCGGCCTCGGCAAGTCGGCCGTCATCAAGAGCCACCACAATGTCGGCGGCCTGCCGGACTATGTCGATTTCAAGGAAATCGTCGAGCCGCTGCGCCTGCTGTTCAAGGATGAAGTGCGCGCGGTCGGCCGCGAGCTCGGCATCCCCGAGTACCTCGTGAACCGCCAGCCGTTCCCAGGCCCGGGCCTCGGCATCCGCATCATCGGCGAGGTCACGGAGGAAAAAGTCAAGATTGTGCAGGAAGCAGACGCCATCTATCGCGAGGAGGTTGCGAAGGCGGGCGCGGACAAAGGGCTCGGCCAGTATTTTGCGGCGCTCACGAACATGCGTTCCGTCGGTGTCATGGGCGACGGCCGCACGTATGATTACGCGATTGCACTGCGCGCTGTCGAGACGAGCGACTTCATGACGGCCGAGAGCGCGAAGCTGCCGTGGGAAGTTCTCTCCGTTGTCACGAGCCGCATCGTCAACGAGGTCAAGGGCGTCAACCGCGTGCTCTACGATTGCACGGGCAAGCCGCCTGCGACGATCGAGTTTGAATGATTTGTGAGAGGGAGTTATTGCAATCAGTGACATGGCTCCCCCTTTGGGGGAGCTGGCACCCGTAAGGGTGACTGAGAGGGTAGCGACGTTTGAGAATTTCGATACGTCGCTACCCTCTGCTCTGTATAAGCGACCACTAGGCGCTAAAGCGCCAAGTGTCTGCTTATCCGCCCCTTCGGGGCACCTCCCCCAACGGGGGAGGCTTATAATATGGAGGGAATTGTATGGAAACCATCATCCTCGCTTCTGCTTCGCCACGCCGGCAGGAGCTTTTGCAGCAGATTGGCGTGCCGTATGAAGTCGTGAAGAGCGACGCGGAGGAAGTGCTCGATGCCGTGGAGGGCCCGCGGGCACTGGCTGTCGAAAATGCGCGCCGCAAGGCGCTCGCCGTCGCGGATCGCTATCCGGGCCGCGTCGTGCTCGGCGCGGACACCGTCGTCTTTCAGGATGGCGCGGTCTATGGCAAGCCGAAGGACGAAGACGACGCGCGGAAGATGCTGCGGAGCTTTGCCGGACGCCGACACGATGTCGTCACGGGTGTCGCTGTGGTTGCAAAAGGGGGCGCTTGTTACACGGACGCAACGGAGACGAAAGTCTATTTTGCCGACCTCACGGATGACGAAATCGCGGCCTACATCGCGACGGGCGAGCCGATGGACAAGGCGGGCGCCTATGCCGTGCAGGGCCGTGCGGCGGCGTTCATCCCGCGCATCGAGGGCTCGTTCTCGAATGTCGTCGGCCTGCCGCTCGCCGAAGTCGCGTCGCTCCTTCGGGAAGCGGGGGCGATGTAAATGACCATCATGGTGCGCGACCTGCCGATGGACGAGCGGCCGCGCGAAAAGCTCATGAAATATGGCCCGTCGTATCTCAGCAACGCCGAGCTTCTCGCGATCCTCCTGCGCACGGGCACAAAAGACGTCTCCGTCATCCGCGTCGCCGAGGAAGTCCTGTCGCACTTCGAGGGACAAGGGCTTTCGGGGCTCGTCCACATGGTGCCTGACGAGATTGCACAGGTGAATGGCGTGGGGCCTGCAAAGGCGGCAACGATTCTTGCAGCGGTCGAGCTCGGGCGTCGGCTCGCCGTGCAGGCGGCCGAGAACATCAGCACGATTGGCGGGCCGGAGGACGCCGCGCACTATGCGATGCCGCGCTACCGCCACGAACTGCAGGAACATTTCGCTTTGATGACGCTCGATACGAAGAACCATGTCACGGGCTTCTTCGACCTGACGACGGGCACGCTCTCGGCCTCGCTCGTCCATCCGCGCGAAGTCTACCGCAAGGCCCTCCAGATGTCGGCGGCCTCCATCATCGTCTTTCACAACCATCCGAGCGGCGATCCGTCGCCGAGCCGCGAGGACATCGCCGTGACGGAGCGCCTCGCGAAGAGCGGCAAAGTCCTCGGCATCGACCTTCTCGACCATATCATCCTCGGCAAAGAGAATTTTCTGAGCATGAAAGAAGAAGGTATGGTACAATGAAAGGACTTGTGGTAAAATAACTACGTTGCAAATTCGTTGATTTATTCCTTGAAGGGAGTTTTTGGATAACATGTGGAGTCTTTTTGGTGGTTTGTCGCATGATATGGGCATCGACCTCGGCACGGCGAATACGCTCGTGCATGTCAAGGGGCGCGGCATCGTGCTGCGCGAGCCGTCGGTCGTTGCAATCAAGAGCGACACGGGCGATGTGCTCGCGGTCGGCGAGGAAGCAAAGCAGATGATCGGCCGCACGCCGGGCAACATCGTCGCGATCCGCCCGATGAAGGACGGCGTCATCGCCGATTTCGACGTGACGCAGGCCATGCTCAAATATTTCATCCGCAAGGCCATGAATACGAAATCGTTCGTGCGTCCGCGCGTCGTCGTCGGCGTGCCGTCGGGCGTCACGGAAGTCGAGAAGCGCGCTGTCATCGACGCGGCCCAGCAGGCTGGTGCGCGCGAGGCATATCTCATCGAAGAGCCGATGGCAGCGGCCATCGGTGCCGGCCTTCCCGTCGAGGAAGCGACGGGCTCCATGGTCGTCGACATCGGCGGCGGTACGACGGAGATCGCTGTCATCTCGCTCGGCGGCATCGTCACGAGCCGTTCCATCCGCATCGGCGGCGACGAGATGGATTCTGCCATCGTGCAGTACATCAAGCGCATGTACAACCTCATGATCGGCGAGCGCACGGCCGAGGAAATCAAGATCAACATCGGCACGGCCATCGTGACGCCGGAAGCGGACAAGACGATGGAGATTCGCGGCCGCGACCTCGTCTCGGGCCTGCCGAAGACGCTGACCATCGAGGCGAAGGAGATCCGCGAAGCGCTCGACGAGCCGATTTTCAAGATTATCGACGCCGTCAAGTCCACGCTCGAGAAGACGCCGCCAGAGCTCGCAGCTGATGTCATGGATCATGGCATCATGATGACGGGCGGCGGTGCTCTGCTGACGAACCTCGACCGCCTGCTCTCGAAAGAGACGGGCATGCCTGTGCTTGTTTCGGAAGACGCGCTTTCGTGCGTCGGCGAAGGCACGGGCAAGTCGCTTGAAAACATCGAACTCCTGAAGCGCGTCGTCATGACATCGAAGAAGTTGAGACAGTAATGGGAACAAGACTCCGCAGGGACAAGAATGACAACCGGCGGACATGGGCGCTCGTGTTCGTCTTTCTCAGCGTGTTCTGCATCATCTTTTTCGCGGCGCAGGGACGCTTTCAGACGCCGGTGCTCGGCAAGACGGCCAGCACGATTGCCGCACCGTTCCAGAAAGCCGTTTCGTGGGTCGGCGACCAGCTGAACTTCGTCACGAGCAACATCTGGGAAATCGTGACGATGCACCAGCAGAACAAGATGCTCAGGAACGAGGTCGACCAGTTGCGCATCCAGAACCTGCAGGCGAGCGAGTACGCGGCGGAGAATGCGCGCCTGCGGGCGTTGCTCGGCTACAAGCAGGCAGCGTCGCAGTTCGATCTCGTTGCGGCCCGCGTCATCGGGCGCGAGGCGGACAGCTGGTCGCACATAATCACGATTGACCGCGGCACAGCCGATGGCGTGCATGAGAACATGGCTGTCGTGACGGAAAAAGGCCTCGTCGGCCATGTCGTCGAAGCTGGCCCGAACTACGCGAAAGTCCAGTTGATCCTCGATCCGCGCTCGTCCGTCGGCACGCTCGTGCAGCGCGCCGAATCGCGCGTCGTCGGCATCGTCGAGGGTGATCCGGCGAATCCCACGATGCCGCGTATGGTCAATGTGCCGAAGAATGCCGACATCCAGGAAGGCGACATCATCGTGACGTCGGGCTTTGGCGGCATGTACCCGAAAGGACTTGTCGTCGGTCTCGTCTCGTCGCTTGAAAACGATGAAGCAGGCCTCTTGAAGATTGCACTGCTCGAGCCCGCTGTCGATTTCCAGAAACTCGAGGACGTTGCGGTCATCGTGGCGTCGCGCGAAGCGCCGCCCGAGCCGCTCAAGACGCCGCCGCAGACGCCGGGCACGGAGACGGATCCGGTTGCCGAGGCGAAAGCGCAGCAGGAAGCGGCAAATGGCACAGCAGACGGCGGTGACGCAGGCGCAGCTCCGGCGGCGCCTGCCGCTCAGGCTCCCGCGGGCGCACAGGCAGGTGGCGCACAGTGAAGAACATCCTCAAGTGGACGGCGCTCGTCCTCGGCCTCTATGTGCTGCAGTCGGCGCTGATGCCGCGGCTCGCGTTCCACGGCGCGTCGGCAGATTTTCTGCTGCTCTTTGCCGTGTCGTTCGGCTTCATCCGCGGCATGCGGCTTGGCGTGCTTATGGGATTTCTCGTGGGCCTGATGCAGGACCTTTTGACGGGCACATTTTTCGGCATGAACATCTTCACGAAGATGCTTGCAGGTTTCATCGCGGGCCTGCTTTCCGACCGCGTCTTCAAGGAACAGATGTTCCTGCCCGTCGTATCGTCAGTCGTAGCAGCGGTCGCGAGCTATTTCATTTTAGCGCTGCTTATGCTATTATTAGGGTATCGCTTCAATCTGATCGAGAATGCGCAGTACATGCTCGTGCCGTTCATCCTCTATCAGCTGGTTTTTTCCTATCCCGTGCACGCGATTACGCGCCGGGTCAACGAATGGACGAGGGAAAAACAATAAATTGCTTTTGCAGGCACCTCGCGCCTTTGTTGGGGTGCCTTGCTTTTTGGGAGAGATATTTTGGAAAATGAAGGATACGACGGCTATCAGAGCCGTCTCCGCATCCTCGGCGTCTGCATGGTGCTCGTCATCGCTATCTTGATCGGGCGCGCGGGATACCTGCAGATTTATGAGGGCGATTACTACGCAGGGCTTGCGGATGGCAACCGCATCCGCATCATCCCGTCGATGGCGCCGCGCGGCACGTTCTATGACCGCAACGGCCAGCTCCTCGTGACGAACCGCCCAGGCTTTACGGTCTCTCTCCTGCCGCTGACGTCGCCAATCAAGGACGACGTGATCGAGCGCCTTTCGAAGCTCGTCAACGTGCCGGTCGAAGACATCAAGGACAAGATTGCGGCACACAGTGGTTTCAACCCCATCCGCATCAAGACGGATGTCACGCCGGACATCGTCTCGATCATCGAGGAGCAGAAAGACCTCTATCCGGGCGTCATGATCGAGAACCAGCCAATCCGCGACTACGTGCTGAAGCAGGAAGGCGCGCATACGTTCGGCTACGTCAGCGAAATCAATGACCAGGAGCTCGAGGACAAGAAAGACCAGGGGTACAAGTCCGGCGACATCATCGGCAAGTTCGGCCTTGAAAAGGTCTATGACCAATACGTGCGCGGCCAGGACGGCGGCGACCAGGTCGAGGTTGATGTCTCGGGCCGGCCGGTCAAGCGCCTCGGGCGCAAGGTGCCCGTGCCGGGCAACGATCTCGTGCTGACGATTGACAAAGACCTGCAGACGGCGGCTGAAAAGGCGGTTGACAGCCGTCTCGCGGCCATCAACGCATCGGCGGCCGCCGCTGTCGTCATGAATCCGCAGACGGGCGAGGTGCTCGCGCTCGTCTCGCGTCCGGCGTTCGACCCGAACCTCTTCGCGCACGGTATTTCGTCAAAGGACTGGGCCGTGCTCAACAACAACCCGTTCCATCCGATGGATGACAAGGCCATCACGGGTGAGTATCCGCCGGGCTCAACGTTCAAGATTGTCACGGGCACGGCGGCGCTGACCGAGGGCAAGGTCTCGCCGGAGGAAAAGATTCTCGATACGGGCCATCACTGGATCATCCCGAAGGGGAACTCCGAGGGCGAGGCGCTCGGCTGGATCAACTTCAAGGAAGCGCTCGCACATTCCGACAACGTCTATTTCTATGAAATGGGCAACCGTCTCGGCATCGACAACCTCGAAAAATATGCACGCATGTTCGGTCTCGGTGCGCGTACAGGCATCGACCTGCCGTATGAGGCGGACGGCCTTGTCGCGAACCGCCGCTACAAGGAGAAGAATTTCGACGATGGCGAATGGTATCTCTCCGAGACATTCGATGCCGCCATCGGCCAGGGCTTCAACCTCGTGACGCCGCTGCAGGCGGCCATGGTCATGGGCGAGATTGCGGCGGATGGCAAGCGCTATAAGCCGCATGTCGTGAGCCGCATCCAAACGCAGAACGGCGAGGTTGTCAAAGATTTCCAACCGGAACTCCTTTCGACGCTCGAAGTGCCGGAGAATGTCATCAAGCTCGTGCAGGAAGGATTGCATGACGTCACGAAGTTCGGCACGGCGGCCTCGACGTTCCGCGGCTTCCCCGTGGACATCGCGGGCAAGACGGGTACGGCTGAGAACTCGCAGGGCCGCGACCACGGCTGGTTTGTCGCCTATGGGCCGTTTGACAATCCGAACATCGTCGTCGCCGTCATTGTCGAGCAGGGCGGTTTCGGTGCGCAGTCGGCCGTGCCGATCGGGCGCGAAATCCTCGAAGCGGCGTTCCACGTCGGCCGCTATGCGCCTGAGGCGCAGGCGGCAGCGGCGGCTGAGGCGGCGAAGAAGGCAGCGGCCGGTCAGCAGCAGAAGAAGCAGTAAGATATACGGGATTTGTGGTACGAAAGGAAACGCGAACCATGAGTGACGAAATCGTAAGGATCAAGGGGACGAAGTCGGGCCTGCAGCTGCTGTTTGCGGCAGGCGCGACGTACGCGGCCATCGAGGAGGAGATCCGCGCGAAGCTCAAGGCGGGCTCTGGCTTTTTTTGCCGCGGCACGGTCATGCATGCGATGGAGGGCTCGCTGCCAAAAGACGAGATGGAGAAGCTCAGGAAGCTCTTCCATGAGTCCGGCGTCATTTTCAGCGTCACGCGCAGCCACATCCCTGGAGCGGCGGAAGGGCCTGGGGAAAGGCCGCGCCGCAGGGCTGTCAAAGCGCAGAAGCGGCAGATGGAAGCGCCGGCGCAGGCAGAAGCAGCTGTGCCCGCAGAAGCTACCGCTGCCGCGCAGGCGCCAGCAGCAGACGATGAAGCCGTGCAGATGGTCGTCGTGAACAGGACGCTGCGCGGCGGGCAGGAAGTCCGCACGAAGAGCTCCGTGCTCGTCTGCGGCAACGTGAACCCCGGCGCGCAGATCATCGCGGGCGGCAGCATCGACATCCGCGGCACCTGCCGCGGGCTCGTGCATGCAGGCGCATTCGGCAACCAGAAGGCGTTTGTCGTCGCCGACCACCTGATCCCGACGCAGATCCGCATCGCGGATCTCATCGCGCGTTCGCCCGATGACCCGCAGCAGATTGAGAAGACGGCGCGCCCCGAGCGCGCTTCCATCAAGGACGGCCAGATCGTCATCGAACCGATTGAAAGGTAACCGGAGAAAGGCAGGAAACATAGATGAGTGAAATTATCGTAATCACGTCCGGCAAGGGCGGAGTCGGCAAGACGACGACCACGGCGAATCTCGGCATGGGGCTCGCGATGCGCGGCAAGAACGTCGTGCTCATCGATACGGACACGGGCCTTCGCAACCTCGACCTGCTCCTCGGCCTCGAGAACCGCATCATGTACGACCTCATCGACGTGACGCAGGGCCGTGTGCCGTACAAGAAGGCGCTCGTGCGCCATAAGAAGGTCGAAAACCTCTTCTTGCTGCCGACGTCGCAGGTCAAGGACAAGTCGGCGGTGAATCCTGAGGAGCTCGTGAAGCTCTGCGAGGAGCTCCGCAAGGAATTTGATTACATCCTGATTGACTGCCCAGCCGGCATCGAGCAGGGCTTCCAGACGGCCATCGCGGCCGCTGATGTCGCCATCGTCGTGACGATGCCCGAAATCTCGGCCGTGCGCGATGCCGACAAGATCATCGGCGAGCTCGGCCGCGCGGACAAGGAGAACATCAAGCTCATCGTCAACCGCATCCGCCTGCAGATGGTGGAGTCCGGCGACATGCTCGACATGAACGACATCAATGACATCCTCTCCATCGACTGCATCGGCCAGGTGCCCGATGACAAGATGGTCATCACGAGCACGAACCGCGGCGAGCCCTGCATCACGATGGACAAGTCGACGGCGGGCCAGGCGTACCGCAACATCGTCGGCCGCCTGCTCGGCGAAAAAGTCCCGTTCATGACGTTCCCGAAAGAGGGGTTCTTCTCCCGTCTGAAGCACGTCTTCGGCATGTAAGGGGGGAGAAGGATGCTGAATGCACTCATGAAAATCTTTGGCAAGAAAGAGCCTTCGGGCAAGGTCGCGCGCGACCGCCTCAAGGTTGTGCTGATCCATGACCGCGCGAGCGTCTCGCCCGAGGTCATGGAGCACCTCCGGCGCGACATCCTCGATGTCGTCGGCCGGTATCTCGACATCAATCCCGAGGAGATGGACATCTCCCTCGCAAACGATGAGGACTCTGTCGCGCTCGTCGCGAACATCCCCGTCACGAATCTCAGGCACGGTGGAAAACGTTGAACAAGAAAATCTTCAAGCGGCTCGACATGCCGCTCGTCATCGCGACGGCGGGCATCATCGTCATGAGCCTCGTCATCATCGGCAGTGCGACGCACATCAATACGCCGAGCGATGAACGCTACTGGTTCGTCCAGCGGCAAGGGCTCTTTGCCATCATGAACGTCGCGCTTGCGGCATTCCTCATGAACTTCGACTACAAGATGCTTGCGGGCTTCCGGAAGAAGCTCTACATCTTCAATCTCGTCATGCTGATCGCCGTCATGCTCGTCGGCCAGTCGGCGCTCGGCGCGCAGCGCTGGATCGTCATCGGCCCGATCAGCCTGCAGCCGTCGGAGTTCTCGAAACTCATCATGATCATCTGCCTCGCAGGCATGATGGAGGAGCGCGTCGGCCATCTCAATACGCTCCGAGACCTCTTGCCGATTGCGGCCTACGTCGGCGTGCCGTTCCTGCTCGTGCTGAAGCAGCCAGATCTCGGCACTTCGCTCGTCTTCATGGCGATTTTCTTCGGCATGATTTTCGTTTCAGGCATCCGGCTGCGGCTGCTCGGAGGAATCTTTGCGGCCGGACTTGCGGCCATGCCGGTGCTCTGGCATTTTCTCAAGGACTACCAGAAAATGCGCATCATGGTCTTCATGGATCCGAATGTCGATCCTCTGGGCTCCGGCTATCACATCATCCAGTCGAAAATCGCCATCGGGTCGGGCATGCTCTTCGGCAAAGGGCTCTTCCACGGAACGCAGAGCCAGCTGAACTTCCTGCCGGAGAACCATACCGACTTCATTTTCGCCGTCGTCGGCGAAGAGCTCGGCTTCATCGGAGCGGCGTTCCTGCTGCTCCTCTACCTCGTCGTGCTCTGGCGCGGCATCCAGATTGCGCGCGATGCCGCCGATGCGTTCGGCCGTCTGCTCGCCGTCGGCATCACGTCGATGATCGCATTCCACGTGCTCGTCAATGTCGGCATGACGATGGGCATCATGCCGGTCACGGGCATCCCGCTGCCACTCATGAGCTATGGCGTCAGCTCGCTGACGACGAACATCTTGTCGATCGCGATATTGCTCAATATCCACCAGAGAAAACAGAAGCTGTTATTTTAGACGAAAAAAAGGGCGGCTTTGCCGCCCTTTTTCCATAAGGAGAGAACTGAACGAAATGGTAACCCTCGACCCCAGCGTGCTGCAGAGCGTCGAAAAGCCGGCGCGCTATACGGGCAGCGAATGGAACGCCGTCATCAAGGACCATGCAGATGTCAAATGCACGTTCGCGCTCGCGCTGCCGGACGTCTACGAGGTCGGCATGAGCAACCTCGGCCTCGCCATCCTCTACGAAATTTTGAACAGCCGCAAAGACATCGCGGCCGAGCGCGTTTACGCACCTTGGACAGACATGGAAGCCATCCTGCGGGCACAGGACATCCCGCTCTATTCGCTCGAAACGAAGACGAAGATCAAGAACTTCTCGTTCCTCGGCTTTTCGCTCCAGTACGAGATGATTTACTCGAACGTGCTCAACATGCTCGACCTCGCAGGCATCCCGCTCCATGCGGCGGACCGTACGCTCAGCGATCCGTTCGTTGTCGGCGGCGGGCCGTGCGTCTACAACGTCGAGCCCGTCGCGCCGTTCTTCGACTTCTTCGTCATCGGCGAGGGCGAAGAGGTCATCACGGAGGTTTGCGACGTCTACGAAGCGTGGAAAGAAGAAGGCTGTCCGGACGGGCGGCGCGGGTATCTCCGCCGCCTGCTCGATGTCGATGGCATCTATGTGCCGTCGTTCTATGAAGACCGCTATGACGAGGACGGCCATTTCGCCGCATTGACGCCGCTTGACCCTGCCGCGAAACCCGTCATCTACAAGCGCATCGTCAAGGACATGGACAAGGTGAAGTCCGTCGAGCATCCCGTCGTGCCGTACATGAACATCGTGCACAACCGCATCATGCTCGAACTCTTCCGCGGCTGCTCGCGCGGCTGCCGCTTCTGCCAGGCCGGCATCTGCTACCGTCCGGCGCGCGAGCGCACGGAGGAACACCTGAAGGAGATGGCGCGCGGTCTCGTTGATGTCTCTGGCTATGACGAGATGAGCCTGACATCGCTTTCGTCGGCTGATTACTCGTGTCTCGGCCGCCTCGTCGATGACCTCATGGACGAGTTCCGCCATGAGAAAGTCAGCTTCTCGCTGCCGTCGCTGCGCATCGACAGCTTCAGCATCGACCTCGCGCACAAGATGCAGCAGGTGCGCAAGTCCGGCCTGACGTTCGCGCCTGAGGCTGGCACGCAGCGCCTGCGTGATGTCATCAACAAGGGCGTCACGGAGGAAGACCTCCTGACGGCTTGCGGCGCAGCGTTCCGCCAGGGCTGGAAGCAGGTCAAGCTCTACTTCATGATGGGCCTGCCGACCGAGACGGACGAAGACGTCATCGGCATCGCCGACCTCGCGAAAAAAGTCGTTGACCTTTATACGGAAATCAAGGGCAAGCGCGGCGTCAAGGTCACGATTTCCGTCGCCTGCTTCGTGCCGAAGCCCTACACGCCATTCCAGTGGTTCGGCCAGGTGCCGCTTGCAGAGTTCGAGCGTCGCCAGCAGCTGCTGAAAGAGCACATCACGGACCGCGCCATCACGTTCAATTATCACGATGCGCGCCTTTCCGTCATCGAAGGCGCATTTGCGCGCGGCGACCGCCGCCTTGCAGCCGTGCTCGAACAGGCATGGAAAGATGGCGCGAAGTTCGACGGTTGGAGCGACCTCTTCCACGACGACATCTGGCACGAGGCATTCCGAAAATGCGGCCTCGACATCAAAGATTATGCCGAGCGCACGCGCAGCTTCGATGAGCCCTTGCCGTGGGAGGTCACCTCGCCGGGCGCGACGAAAGATTTCTTCCTGCGCGAATGGAAGAAGGCCATGGCCGCCGAGCTCACGGAGGACTGCCGCCGCGGCAAGTGCAGCGCCTGCGGCATCTGCCCGACGCTCGGCGTCCATGTCATCGACTACAAGAGACAGGAAGAGGCGAGAGGCGCGTTTCAGGAGAAATTCGTGCCGACGCCCGTGCATCCTGAGGACAATGGCAAGAAACAGCAGCCGCCGGTTTATTGGTACCGCGCCCGCGTCACGAAGGATGCTGATGTGCGTTTTGTTTCGCACCTCGAGTACGCGGATGTTTTCATCAAGGCGTTCGACCGCGCGAAGCTGCCGATGGCATATTCCGAAGGCTTCAATCCGCACATGAAGGTCGCATTCGGCTCGGCGCTCGCCGTCGGTGTTTCGAGCGAGGCCGAGTACATGGACTTCGCCTTGCGCAAGCAACTCGCGCAGCCCGAGGTCTTCGACCGCCTGCGCGCGCAGCTGCCGCCCGGGATTCGCGTGCTGAAACTCACGGAAATCAAGGGCAAGCATATCGCGCTGATGAACCTCGCCGACGAAGCGCGCTACCACATCCGCGTGCCGCTTCATGGCGACGCAGAAACGGCTGTCAGAGCCGCGCAGGAAGCCATTGCGAAGTTCAATGCGGCGACGGAGGTCATCTACACGCGTGTCACGCCGAAGAAGACCCGCACGAAGGACATCAAGAAATTCCTCGGCGCCCCGCTCACGGCGGCCATCGCAGACAACATTCTCACGATGGACATCGCCACCAGAATTCTCGGCACCACCGGCAGCGTCAAGCCCGGCGAAATTCTCGAGACCCTCTCCAAAGAGTTCGCCCTGCCCATCACCGTCGCCGAAGCCGACATCCACCGTATCTCTCTGACAGGAAAAGGAAAGGACTTAATTGATTATGCCTAACGGAAAGGAACGGAACCTGACAAAAAGGCAGCCCCCCTCTAGAGGGGGGACGGGCCGCGTAAGCGGCGGGGGGAGTCCCCTGCATGGCAATACGATTCGTAGGGCAATTTCTTCCGCGGGTGCGACAGGAGAATCCAAATGAAGTCCATCCTCCTAAACATCGTCCCCGAAGAAACCCGCATGGCCGTCGTCGAGAACGGCGACCTCCTTGCCGTCGAAGTCGAGCGCGCCTCGCACGCCCACCTCGTCGGCAACATCTACAAGGGCCGCGTGCAGAACGTCCTGCCGGGCATGCAGGCCGCCTTCGTCGACATCGGCCAGGAAAAGAACGCTTTCCTCTACGTCGGCGACGGCGCGCCGCACGACATCCCGAAGGGCGTCGCAAAAGCCGCGAAGCCCCAGAAAATCCATGTCGGCCAGACGCTTCCCGTCGGCATCATCAAAGACGCCGTCGGAACGAAAGGCCCGCGCGCGACGCTCCATCTTTCCATCCCTGGACGCAACCTCGTCCTGATGCCGACGGCCGCCTACATTGGTCTTTCGCGGCGCATCGAGGACGAGCAGGAGCGCAGCCGCCTCCATGCGCTCGCCGAAAAATATGCGCCCGAAGGCATGGGCCTCATCGTGCGCACGGCGGCCGAAGGCATTTCCGAAGAAGCTTTTGCCGAGGACGCGAAGTATCTCGAAAACCTCTGGGCGTCCATCGCGCGCAAGTTCAAGCTCAGCCATGCGCCGGCACTCCTTTACCGCGACGCCGACCTGCTCGTGCGCATCGTGCGCGACCGCTTCAGCGCCGACGTCGACGAGCTCATCGTCGATGACCGCGAGGCCTACGAGCGCGTGCGCGAACTCGTCGGCTTCCTTTCGCCCGACCTCGCTGCGCGCGTCAAGCTCTACGACGGCCGCGAGCCGCTGTTCCAGCGGTATCACATCGAACAGGAGATCGAGAACGTCGGCGCACGGCAGGTCGAGCTCAAGTCCGGCGGTTTCCTCGTCATTGACAAGACAGAGGCACTGACGGTCATCGACGTCAATACCGGCAAATATGTCGGCAAGACGAATCTCGGCGACACCGTCTATCAGGCGAACCTCGAAGCGGCGGCCGAAATCCTCAAGCAAATCCGTCTGCGCGACATCGGCGGCATCATCATCGTCGATTTCATCGATATGGAGACGGACGAGCAAAAAACGGCGCTCTTGGATTTCCTGCGCGATGGTGCGCGAAATGATCGTGCGAAGACGAACATCATCGACATCACGTCGCTTGG
Source organism: Selenomonas sp. (assembly GCA_022773585.1). Lineage (GTDB taxonomy): Bacteria > Bacillota > Negativicutes > Selenomonadales > Selenomonadaceae > Selenomonas_C. The sequence continues at coordinate 59,462 of JALEZZ010000037.1, forward strand.
CCTTGTCGAGATCACGCGCCGCAAGTCGCGCTCGAATTTCGAGAGCGTCGTCTACAGCGAGTGTCCCGTCTGCCACGGCCGCGGCCGCATCGAGTCACCAGAGACCGTCTCCATCCGCATCAGCCGCGACATCCGCCGCATGGAGCATAAGAACCATGCGAAGAACGGCTATGAAATCGAAGTTCACGAGACCGTCGCCGAAGAGCTGCGCCAGAACCAGCTCATGATGAACCTCGCGGCGGAATTCGGCACTGACATCAAAGTCGTCACCCGCCCCGGCATCCATCCGGAGACGTACACGATCTTGCAGCAAAGTTGAAGAAGATAGAAAAACTTTCGCAAGAAACGGAGCTATCCTTATTCCGCAGCCCCCCTCCATGAGGGGGGACGGGCCGCGTGAGCGGCGGGGGGAGTAGTAGGATGCTGTAGCCGAACTTATTCCTATCAATGCATCTAAGAAATTTCTTGTGTATCACTGTCAGAAATGCTAGGATAACAAAGGATTTATTTTTTGATTTTTCATAGAAAAGAGTCTTTCACCATGAACAAAAAACATCTCACTGCGGCCATCCTGAGTGCCGCCCTCATCACCACGTCGTTCCCGGCTGCTTTTGCTGCCGAGCAGGCGACAGCTGAGACCACGACCACAGCAACGACTGCGACGCCAGCTGCTGCTCCGGCTGCAGCAACGCCAGCAACGACAACGGCTCCGGCCGCTGCGACGACGCAGACTGCAACAGCAGCCACGGCAACGACCACCACGACGCAGACAACTGCAACGCAGACCACGACGGCCGAGACGCCGACGAATGATGAGGCAGTCATTGACAGCCGCAAGATCAGCATCAATCTCGCAGCCCGTTCGCTCGCCGTTTACGAAGGCCAGAAGCGCATCCGTCTCTATCCCATCGGTCCGGGCAAGGCTTCGACGCCGACGCCGGTCGGTTATTTCAAGGTCCAGTCGAAAGACCTCAATCCGACGTGGACGGATCCGACGGATCCCGAGTATTCCATTCCGTCGGGCGAGAGCAATCCGCTCGGTTACCGCTGGATGGAAGTCCAGGGCAATTACGGCATCCACGGCACGAACAAGCCGGAATCCATCGGCCATTACGTTTCGAACGGCTGCATCCGCATGAATGAGAAGGACGTCGAGGACGTCTTTGACCTCGTCAAAGTCGGCACGCCGATCGAGATCACGTACAACCGCATCGTCGTCGAGAAGACGCCGGACGACCGCGTGGCATTCTACGTTTATCCGGACGGCTATGGCCGCCAGCCGCTCGACGTCGAGGAAGCAACGAAATGGCTCAAGGGCTATGGCGTGCAGAACTTCATCAGCGACGAAGACATCGAGAAGAAGATCGAGGCATCGGACGGCGAGCCGACGTACATCGGCAAGGTCTATAACATCACGGTCGATGGCAAGAAGCTCCAGAACAAGGCCGTCGAGCAGGATGGCATCACGTATCTGCCTGCCATCGACCTCGCAGATGCGGCCGGTGTGAACCTCGGCTGGGACGAGAAGTCCGAAGTCCTTTTCAGCACGGTCGGCAAGGCCACGGGCTACAACAAAAAAGACGTGCTCTACTGCAACGCCGATGACGTGCAGACGCTGTTCCACCTCGACGGCGGCCTTTCGGGCAAGCAGTATGTCTATCACAAGATGACGGCAGCTCCGGCTGCGGCAGCAACGTCTGCCACGACAACGACGGCTGCGACGACCACGGCTCCGGCGTCCACGACAGCTGCGCCGGCGGCCACGGCTGCAGCGACTGCGCCTGCCACGAAATAATCCGCAAGCGTTCTGATGACAGGAGGGAATCCCTTGAAAAAGCGTTTCGTCATCCTTGACGGCAGCAGCCTCTTCTTCCGGGCATTCTTCGCCCTGCCGCCGCTCACGTCTCCGACGGGAGAGTACACGAATGCCATCTTCGGCTTTGCGAACATGTTCCTGAAACTCTGGGAAGAGCTGAAGCCGGACGAGCTCGTCATCGCGTTCGACAAGAGCCGCCATACGTTCCGCACGGAACTTTACCCTGACTATAAAGGCACGCGCGATAAGACACCCGACGAGCTCAAGAGCCAGATTCCGCTGCTCGAAGAGTTCGCGGGGGCGCTCGGCGTGACGTTCCTCGAAAAGGATAACTACGAAGCCGATGACATCATCGGCACGCTCGCGACGCAGGCGGCGGCCGCAGGCTATGAAGCGAGCGTCGTCACGGGCGACCGCGATGCGCTCCAGCTCGTGCGGCCGAATCTGCGCGTGCTCATGACGAAGAAGGGCATTTCCGACCTCAAGGAGTACGACGAAGCGGCGTTCACGGAAGAATACCAGATGGAGCCGCTGAAGCTCATCGACCTCAAAGGCCTCATGGGCGACACGGCTGACAACATCCCAGGCGTTCCGGGCGTCGGGCCGAAGACGGCAACGAAGCTGCTCTTGGAATACGGCACGCTCGAAAACGTCCTCGACCATGCGGGCGAGGTCAAGGGGAAGAAGCTTCAGGAACGCCTGACGACGTTTGCCGAGCAGGCGAGACTCTCGAAGACGCTGGCTACCATCAACTGCAGCGTGCCAGACCTCGACGCGCCGGGCGCGTACAGCGTCCATCCAGACGCCGCGAAATTTACGACGTTCTGCCAGCGCTACAACCTCAAGGCCGTGCTGACGCGCGGCAAGAAATTGCTGGCCAAGCTGGCGGCTGCGGAAAAGGGCGATGCATTGACGCTGTCGTCTGATGACGCAGCCAAAGCAGGCAGCAAGGCGACAACATCCCCGAAAGCCGCAAAGAAAGCTGCGGCGGATGCGCCAGCGATGCCGGACCTATCAAAAATCGATGTTGTCACGGCGGACGGCCATATCGTCTTTGACTGGAAAGCCTGCCTCCATGCGGGACTTCGCTTTGATGATGGCAAGCATGTCGATGACCTCAAGCTTATGGCATACCTGCTGCATCCCGAGGTGACGGAATACACAATTCCCGCGCTGCTCGCGGAATTTTTCCCCGAAGAAGTGACCACCCTCATGCCTCCCCCTCTGGGGGAGGGGGACCGCGAAGCGGTGGAGAGGGTTACCCGCGCTGCTTATGAACGCCTCCGCCCTGTTATGCGCGCCCAGCTTGACGCGCTCGGCCTGACGAAGCTTTACGAGGACATCGAACTGCCGCTCGTGCCCGTGCTCTATGAAATGGAGCAGACCGGCGTCTTTGTGAACCGCGACCACCTCGCAGAAAAAGCCGAGGTCATCGGCGACCGCATCAAGGGGCTTGAAGACGACATCTACACGCTTGCGGGCAAGACGTTCAAAATCAACTCGCCGAAGCAGCTCGGCGCCGTCCTTTTCGACGACCTCGGCCTGCCGCCCGTCAAGAAGACGAAGACGGGCTATTCGACGAATGCCGAAGTCCTCGAGACGCTCAGGTACCAGCACCCGATTATCGAGTGCATCCTTTCCTATCGTCTCTGGACGAAGCTCAAATCGACATACCTCGACGGCATCGCGGCACTGATTCATCCCGAGACGGGCCGCGTCCACACGAGCTTCAACCAGACCGTCACAGCGACGGGCCGCCTTTCGAGTTCCGACCCGAACCTCCAGAACATCCCTGTGCGCACAGAGCAGGGCAAGGAGATTCGCGCGCTGTTCGAGCCGGGGGAGGGCTACGATGCCATGCTCTCGGCCGACTACTCGCAGATCGAACTGCGCCTGCTCGCGCACATGTCGCAGGATGAAAACTTCATCGAGGCGTTCCGCGAAGGGCAGGACATCCACGCGCGCACGGCCGCCGAAGTCTTCCATGTCCCCATCGAGGACGTCACGAGCGAGGAGCGCCGCCGTGCGAAAGCGGTCAACTTCGGCATCGTCTACGGCATCAGCGATTACGGCCTCTCGCGCGACCTCCACATTTCGCGCAAGGAAGCGGCAGGCTACATCGACGAATACTTTGCGCGCTATCCTGGCGTCAAATCGTTCATGGACAAGGTCGTCGAAGAGGCACACCAGACGGGCGCCGTCACGACGATGTACGGCCGCCGCCGCGAGCTCCCGGCCATCCACAGCAAGAACTTCAACCAGCGCTCGCTCGCCGAGCGCATGGCGATGAATACCCCCATCCAGGGCACGGCGGCTGACATCATCAAGATTGCCATGATTCGCGCCTCACGCATGCTCAAAGAAGCAAATGTCAAGAGCCGCATCCTGCTCCAAGTCCACGACGAACTCGTACTCGAAGTGGTGAATGAAGAAATCCAGAAAGTCACGGACATCCTCAAAGAAGCCATGGAGCACGCGGCCGACCTGTCCGTCCCGCTCGTCATTGACGTCAATGTAGGAAAGAACTGGGCGGAGGCAAAGTAGGCCCGCGAAGCTAGGCTTGCATGCGTGACGGAAAAGGGATTCCAACGGAACCCACGGACGATTCCTTAACGGGTTCCTTATGAAATCCCTTTTCCGTCCGAAGATGTTTTCGAGTTCGCGAAGATGCTTTTTTAGCCCCCCTCTCAGAGGGGGGAGGGCCGCGTGAGCGGCAGGGGGAGTGTCGAAGGTAGGATTTGGCAACTTTATCGAATGTAATCTGCGAAGGGGATAACGTATGAAAATCATAGGTCTCACTGGCGGCATTGCCTGCGGCAAAAGCACCGTCTCCACCATCCTCAAATCCCTCGGCGCAAAAATCCTTGATGCCGATGCCATGGCGCACGAGCTCATGCAGCCGAAGCAGCCGCTCTGGAACCTCTACGTCTCTCATTGGGGAGATCGCATCTTGAAGCAGCCGGGCGGCACGCTCGACCGTCGCGCCATCGGTGCGATTGTCTTTGGCAACCCCGCCGAGCGCCAGTGGCTCGACAGCGCCGCGCATCCGATTCTTCTCAAAGAGGCGCAGCGCCTCCTCGAGGTTTTCAAAAAGCAGCACGCAAAAGTTGCGGTACTCGATGTACCGCTTCTTTTTGAGTCTGGCTGGGATTGTCTCGCCGATGAAATCTGGGTCACGTCCGTCTCCGAGGACGTACAGCTGCAGCGTCTCATGGCGCGCAACGGCTGGACGGAGGACGAAGCCCGCGCCCGCATCGCCGCCCAGATGCCCCTCGCTGAAAAACGCGCCCGTGCCGACGTCGTTCTCGACAACAGCGGCACGCTCGACGAGCTCCGCCAGCAAGTTACAAAAGCGTATCGGTTGTCTGAAAGGCTCCTCCTCAGGGGGAGCTGTCAGCCGAATGGCTGACTGAGGGAGTCTCACAAGCATGACGTAGGGAATGCACGATGGTTACTTACGCGGGCATCGAAAGAAACTGTGCAACCCGCATAAGATACAAGCGAAAATCAAAATTGCCCATCTTGTGAGACTCCCTCAGTCTCGCTTTGCTCGACAGCTCCCTCTGAGAGGGAGCCCATCCTATTCGCAGTTTTTCTAGTAAGAAAGAGGATTTTCGCCCCTAGTGTCGAATGAAAACAAAGTAAAATAAACGATAATAGAGCGAATAAATTGGAGGAACCCAGAATGGAAACCTTTGAAATGGAAGTGGGCGGACGAAAGCTCATCATCGAGCATGGCAAGATGGCGAAGCAGGCGAACGGCGCCGTGCTCGTGCGCTACGGCGACACGGTCGTGCTCGTGACGGCCACGGCGTCGAAAGAACCGCGAGAGGGTGTTGACTTCTTTCCCTTGACCGTCGATTACGAGGAAAAGATGTACGCTGCGGGCAAGATTCCGGGCGGTTTCATCAAGCGCGAGGGACGTCCGTCAAGCGACGCAACGCTCTGCGCGCGCCTCATCGACCGACCGATTCGTCCGCTGTTTCCGAAAGGGTTCCGCAACGACGTGCAGATTGTCGCGACCGTGCTCTCCGTCGAGCAGGACAACGCACCGGAAATCGCGGCCATGATCGGTGCAAGCACGGCGCTCTCTGTCTCCGACATTCCGTTCGACGGCCCGATTGCAGGCGTGCGCGTCGGCCGCGTCGATGACCAGTTCGTCGTCAACCCGACCGAGGCGCAGCGTGCCGTCTCGACGCTGAACCTCACGGTCGCGGGCTCGCACGATGCCGTCATGATGGTCGAGGCTGGCGCAAACGAACTTCCCGAGGACGTCATCCTCGACGCCATCCTCTTCGGCCACAAGGAAATCCAGCGCATCGTCGAATTTGAAGAGGAAATCCAGCGCGCCTGCGGCAAGGAAAAGATGGAAGCGCATCTCTTCACTGTGCCTGACGACCTCGCGGCCGCCATCGACGCCTATGCACGCGAGCGCCTCGACCAGGCGACGCGCAATCCGGACAAGCTCGATCGCGATGCCCATATTGGTGCGATTGCAGCCGACGTCACGGAGCATTTCCTGCCGGATTATCCCGAGATGGAAAAGGAAATCGCGATGGCGTTCCACGACCTTGAGAAGGCCGTTGTCCGCCACATGATTACGCATGAAAAGATTCGTCCGGACGGCCGCGGCGTCGAGGAAGTCCGCCCGATTTCCTGCGAGGTGGGGTTGCTTCCACGTACGCATGGCTCGGCGCTTTTCACGCGCGGCCAGACGCAGGTGCTGACCGTCACGACGCTCGGCCCGCTCGGCGACGAGCAGATCATCGACGGCCTCGGCCCTGAAACGACGAAGCACTACATCCATCATTACAATTTCCCCGGTTATTGCGTCGGCGAAGCGCGCCCGATGCGCAGTCCCGGCCGCCGCGAAATCGGTCATGGGGCACTTGCCGAGCGCGCCCTCGTGCCTGTCGTGCCGTCCATCGAAGAGTTCCCGTACACCGTGCGCCTCGTTTCTGAAGTCCTCGAATCGAATGGTTCGAGCTCGCAGGCGTCCGTCTGCGGCAGCACGCTCTCGCTCATGAATGCGGGCGTGCCAATCAAGCGCCCCGTTTCTGGCGTCGCGATGGGCCTCGTCAAAGAAGGGGACAAGTACACGATCCTCACTGACATCCAGGGCATGGAGGATGCACTCGGCGACATGGACTTCAAAGTCGCGGGCACGAGCGTGGGCATCACGGCCATCCAGATGGATATCAAGGTCGACGGCCTCTCGCGCGACATCCTTTCGTCGGCGCTCCAGCAGGCGAAGCGCGGTCGCGCCTTCATCCTCGGCAAGATGCTCGAATGCATCTCCGAGCCTGCGAAGGAGCTCTCGCCTTATGCGCCGCGTGTCGAGACCGTCACGATCAAGACGGATAAGATTCGCGACGTCATTGGCACGGGCGGCAAAGTCGTGCGCGGCATCATCGACGCGACGGGCGTTGACATCGACATTCACGAAGACGGCAACATTTTTATCACGTCAAACGATGCCGAAGGCATGGCAAAAGCCAAGCAGATGATTGGCGACATCGTCCGCGACGTCGAGGTTGGCGAAGTCTTCACAGGCACGGTCACGCGCATCCTCAAGTTCGGCGCCTTCGTCCAGATCCTGCCGAACAAGGAAGGTCTCTGCCATATCTCGCAGCTTGCAAAGCACCGTGTCGAGAAAGTCGAAGACGTCGTGAAGATCGGCGACCAGCTGACCGTCAAAGTCGTCGAAATCGACGACAAAGGCCGCATCAACCTTTCGCATAAAGCGACGCTCTGACAGGGGAGCGGAAGGAGGCGCAGCAGCATGATGACGTTTCTCGGATTACTGGCAGGTCTTGTCGTCATCGGGGCCGTGCTTGCTATCGGCCGTCATCCGACACAGGAGCAGCCCGCTGCGCCGCCCGAACCTGCAGTGCCATCTGTTTCAAAAGCGCGGCAGGCCGCGCGTGCGGCTGAGCTGCCTCAGACAGCAGCAGAACAGGCATCCCTTGCCGAGACGCGCAGCCAGCTCGCCGAGCAGCGCAGTCATGATGCGAAAATGGCGGCCGCAGCCGGTGTTGCTGGCGTCGTGGCAGGCGCCGCGCTCATGCATCATCGTGACGTGTCTGCGACGCAGGTGCATATCGATGCTGCAAATGCTGCGCAGCAGAATACTTTCGTGCAGAATCTCAGCTACGGTGATGATTTTGCCGACGACGTTTATGACGATGGTTATAACGATGGCTATCGTGATGGTTATGACGATGGCATGGAAGATGCTGATGACGACGGCTATGATGACAGCCCCGATGATTTTGATGACTATGATGATGATGATGACAACGGATTTGACGACGGCGGCGATGATTTCGACGATTTTGACGTCTGAATCCGATGGATTTTAGGAGGTTCTACTTTGGCAGATTGGTATTATCGTTTGAAAGTAGCTGGCGTGACGCGCGAGACCGAGATCATCCTGACGGCCGAGACGAAGGGCATTCCCTTCGCTGCCGCGCTCGCGCAGGTGCTCGGCCAGAAACGCTACGTTGTCGCGCGCAAGTCCGTCAAGGCGTACATGGAGCACCCCATCTGGGTCAAAGACGTCTCTATCACGACGGAAGGCGAGCAGAAGCTCTGCCTCGACGGCCCCGACATCGAGCGCATCAAGGGCCATAACGTCCTGCTGCTCGATGACGTCATCAGCACAGGCGGCTCCATCGCGGCCCTCCGCACGCTCTGCGAACAGGCCGGCGGCCGTGTCATCGGCCAGGCGGCCGCCCTCGCCGAAGGCGGCGCAGCCGAGCGCGAGGATATCATCTATTTGGAAAAACTTCCGCTGTTCGATGCACAATGATTGCATTGTCAGAAAATCCAAAGGGCGCTTGCAAGGCGCCCTTTGATGTAGATTGCAAGGATTGAGGCAAGACTTGTGATATGGAGGCATGAAGTTTATTATGGAACAGGTTGCCATCATCTATCCAGATGTGCCAGAGCTTGCGGAGAATCTGCAGTCGCTCGTTACGCCGGACGGCGTCGAGCGCGTGGATATCGTTGTGCCCGCTGCGGGGAACCGCGCAGCCGCATATCAGGCTGCTATGGATTCGTCGGATGCGCGCTACAAGGTCTACATCGATGAAACTATCCGCATCATTGACAATCACATTCTGAGCTATGTCCTCCATGCCTTTCAGAATCGTCCAGACGTCACTATTCTCGGCCTTTCGGGCGCGAGCGAGCTCTCGACACATGGCTTGAGCGTTATCTCAGCAAAGCGGACAGGCTGCCTGCAGGGGCCGGATGGACAGGAACTGCTCTCCGTCGGAGCGCAGCCGCATGTCGAAGCAGTCGAAGCTCTTGACAGCTGGTTTCTCGCGACACAGCGGGATGTGCCCTGGCGCAGCGACCTGCTGCACGGCACGGCGTTCCTCGGTGCTTCGGCGTGCTGTGAGCACAGACGTGTGCATGAGGGGGAGACATCTGTTGTACTTGTCCTATTGAAGACGGCCTGCCGGATTGCAGTGGAGGGATTTTCCTTTGACAAGAGCGACCAGAATGCGTTTCTTGATGCATATTCCCGTGAGCTCTATCCGCTTGTCACCGTCTGCATCCCGACATATCAGCGCCCAGCATATTTCCGCGAGGCACTGGAAAGCGTGCTGCATCAGACGTATCGCAATCTTGACATCTTTGTGACGGACGACAGTGCGGACGACCGGACAGAGAAACTCATTCAGCCGTATCTTGGAGACGGGCGCATCACGTATGAACATCATCCGGAATATCGGCTCGTCGACAATTTCGAACGCTTGCGCACGTATGACAACCCTGAGGCAGAATACGTGGGCTGGCTCATGGATGACGACTTTTATCTGCCGGACAAGATCAGCCGCATGGTGGAGGCATTCCGGACGCATCCCGAGGTTTCCATCGTGACATCTTATCGCACGTTTGTTGATGGAGAGGGAAAGCCTCTGCCAGAAGAGCGCCAGCCAGAAGTGTTTGCGAAAGAGGATACGGTCTATACTGGGCATTCCTTTGGCCGCATTACCCTGATGGGCATTGTGAATGTCGTAGGGGAGCCTTCGAATACATTGCTCAAGAAGAGCTTCATTGAGAATCATCGCTATGAGTGGATCGATATCAAGCCAGAATATGACTGCGTCGACATCCCGATGTGGCTGAACTTCTTGCAGAAGGGAGATGTCTATTATTTCGCGCAGCCGCTGTCCTGCTTCCGTATGCACGAGAGCAATGAGGAAAACAATCCGACGATGGTGGGCGGCATGGCAATCGGATGGGCACAGCTCATCCTGCATGCCTGGGAGACGCATGCGTATTTGGAGTCGGAGCAGGATCTGGCACAGGCCCTGCGGAATTATCTTCAGGCATTCCTTCCCGTTTGCGCACAGGACTGGTTCCCGGCCCTTCCAGAGAAGACACGGAAGGATTATGAAGTGATGATTGCCAAGGTATTCTTTATGCTCTCGAAGATTCCTGACGGGAAGCCGTCCCATTAAATATTGAACTGAGGCAGGGAGAGAAAAATCGGAGGTATTTCATGGAACAGATTGCCATCATCTATCCGGGACGGCCGGAAATCGCGGAAAACGTGCGGAGGCTTGCCACGCCGGACGGTTTCGAGCGCGTAGACATCACCATTCCTGCCAGAGGGAACCGCGCCGCTGCGTATCAGCGGGCGATGGCTTCATCTGACGCACGCTACAAGGTCTATATTGACGAAGGCGTCCGTATTCTCGACCGCGATATCCTCGGCCGCATCATCGGGGCGTTCCAGAAACATCCGGGCGTCAGCCTCCTCGGTCTTTCGGGCACGCCGCAGCTCTCGACGAGCGGCCTCTGCATCTCTTCTGCGGAGCATGTGGGAGGCCTGCAGAGACCGGACGGGCAGGAACTGTTCCCCGTCGGTGCGCCGCCGCACGTCGAAGAGGTCGAGGCACTCGACAGCTGGTTCCTTGCGACACAGCGGGATGTGCCCTGGCGCAGCGACCTGCTGCACGGCACATCATTCCTCGGAGCCTCAGCCTGCTGCGAGCATCGCAGAGCGGGCGGCCGCACGGCCGTGCTCGTCTTGCCGGAGACGGCATGCCGGCTTCGGACGGCAGACCTGTCGATGGAGCAGGCCGATCAGGATGCGTTCCTTGACGAGTATTCGCGCGAACTCTATCCGCTCGTCACGATCTGCATCCTGACGTACCAGCGTCCCGACTATTTCCGCGAAGCGCTCGAAAGCGTTCTACATCAGACGTACCGCAATCTTGACATCTTTGTGACGGACGACAGTGCTGACGACCGGACAGAGCGGCTGATCCAGCCGTATCTCGCAGATGGCCGCATTACGTACGAGCATCATCCGGAGTTCACGCGTGATGACAATTGGAACCGCATCCGCAGCTATGACAATCCAGCAGCGGAGTACGTGGGCTGGCTTATGGACGATGACCGTTTCCTGCCAGAAAAGATCAGCACAATGGTCGATGCCTATCGGACACACCCTGAAGTCTCGCTCGTGACGTCGTATCGCTATCTCATCGATGGAGACGGAAATCGCTATCCGGACGATCAGCAGGCCACCGTACTCACAAAGGAAGACCGCATCATCCCAGGACAGGAGGTCGGCCGCATCATCCTTGGACGAGTGGTCAACATCATCGGTGAGCCGTCTACAGTGCTCCTGAAGAAGAGCTTCATCGAGAATCATCGCTATGAGTGGATCGATATCAAGAGTGATTATGATTTCGTCGATGTCCCAATGTGGCTGAACTTTTTGCAGAAGGGAAGCCTCTACTATCTTGCGAAGCCGCTGTCGGAGTTCCGCCTGCATGGGAACAACGAGCAGCGCAATCCTGCGATGCTGGCAGGCATGGGCATCTGCTGGGCACAGCTCATCGAGCATGCCTGGCAGACGCGCCAGTATCTGCAGACGGAGCAGGATCTCGCGAGCGCTCTGCGGGAACTCGTCGATAAATTCCTGGCGGGCTGCCTCATGGATTGGTTCCCGTCTCTCCCGGAGGAGACGCGGAGAGATTTCGAGGCGGCCATGGGACGGGCGCTCATCACGTTATCGAAACTTCCGGGAAAAAGGTGATAGAATGAAAGTGGTTCTCCTCGCCGGTGGCCTTGGCACGCGGATTTCGGAGGAATCGGAATATCGTCCGAAGCCGATGATCGAGATCGGCGGCATGCCGATTCTCTGGCATATCATGAAGGAGTATTCGTATTATGGCTTTCAGGACTTTGTCATCTGCGCGGGCTACAAGCAGCACATGATCAAGGAATGGTTTGCCGATTATTTTCTCCATACATCGGATGTCACGTTTGACTTCACGCAGGGAGAAAAAATCATCCTGCACAACCAGCATACGGAACCGTGGCGCGTGACGGTCGTCGATACGGGACTCAAGACGATGACGGGCGGCCGCATCAAGCGTGTGCAGCCATATATCGGGGACGAAGCATTTCTCATGACGTATGGCGACGGCGTCTGTGATGTCAATATCGCGAAGCTCGTTGCATTTCATGAGAAGCATGGAAAGCTTGCGACGCTGACGGCTGTCCGGCAGAAGCAGCAGAAAGGCGTGCTCGACATCAACTGGGATAACAGTGTGCGCGGCTTCCGAGAGAAGAACATCGAGGATGGTGTTCCCATCAATGCGGGATACATGGTTCTTGAGCCGGAGGTCTTCGACTTCATCGAGGGCGATGACACGATCTTCGAGAAGGCAACGATGGATCGTCTTGTGGCGGATGGCCAGCTCATGAGCTATCAACATGAAGGCTTCTGGCAGTGCATGGATACGCAGTATGAGCACCAGCTGCTCGAGGAGATGTGGGAAGAGAATCGGGCCCCATGGAAGGTCTGGGACTGAGGAGGACGAGAGAATGAACGAGAAATTTGCCATGTATCATGATTTCCTGCAGCAGATGGTTTCGCCGCAGGTATTGGAGGGAGCGTTTTACGAGGGGAAATCGATGCTCCTGATCGGCGATGCCATCTCGATGGCTGACCGTGCGGACTTCCTCGGCGAACTGCGGCAGGCATTCTCTGGCCATGCCAGCAGGATAGACGTCATCCATCTCTTCCATCCCATGCAGATGGATTCGCAGGGAAGGCTTGATGCAGCTGATTTTCCAGCAGGGATGCAGTACGATTTTATTTTTGTGCTTGACGGTATGGAAAAAGCCGAGAATCCCTGTCATGCGGCAGAAAAAATTGACGCAGCCCTGCGGCTGGGAGGCGTCGCTGTCGTGCTCGGCCGCGTGCCGGGCGATGACCCGCTGCCTGATGTATATCTTTATCACGATGAATGGAGGTATATGGCAGGCGATTTGTCGAGCCTGTTCCCCGGCTATGACGTGTTGAAGGAGGTCGCGACGAACACACCGTTCCTTGCGGCGAGCGTGCTGCGGAAGACGGGGCGGCAGTCCCTGCGCGCAGCCTATGAGGTGAAAGGCGAGCCCGAGCTCCTTCACAAGCTGACGGGGCTGCGCGTGCGTCCGAGCCAGGCGGCTTCACTCGGGTATTTCCATGCGGGCCGCGAACTCGATGACATGGGCATCCGCACGCACACGGACAAATGCAGCCTCGGCAACGGGTATCTCGACAAGTACGAGATGTTCCTGCGTCCGTTCCGGGAGAAGTCTTTCAACCTTCTGGAGCTCGGCGTCTTCTTCGGCGGCAGTACGAAGCTCTGGTCGGAATATTTCTCCCAGGCACAGATTTATGGCGTGGACATCATGCCGGAGTGCCGGCAGTTCGAGGGTGGCAACATCCATGTCATCACGGCAGACCTCGGAGACGAGGCAGCGCTGCGGTCGCTCCGCAGCATCCAGCCGAGCATCATCATCGATGATGCCTCGCACCTCTGGAGCCATCAGATCATGGGCATCTGCGCACTGTATGACTGCCTGCCCTCGGGCGGTATTTACATCATGGAAGATCTCGCAACATCGGTGAACCCTTATATGTTCCCCGAGTATCAGGATTATCCGATGGATGCGTATACGTTCTGCGAGCGCGTGGCACGCGTCGTCGCTGGGCGCTGCCCGTGCACACCGGATACATCTCTGGCCAGGAAGATTACAGAGATCGGCATGGCAACAGAACTTGCCGTCACGATGATGGGCAGCTGCATCTTCATCAAGAAGTGAAGGGATGAGGAGAATCATAATGGAAAAGAGACGTTGTCGTTTTTGCCATGAGGAGCTGGAGGATACGTTCGTCGACCTCGGGATGTCGCCGCTCTCCAATTCGTATATCCCGATGGAGGCAGCGGACAAAGGACAGATGACGTATCCGCTGCATGCCTATGTTTGCAAGCACTGTTTCCTCGTGCAGCTTGAGGAGTATGAGACGCCGGAAGATATCTTCCGCGACTATGCCTACTTCAGCTCGTATTCGGCGAGCTGGCTGGCGCATGCGGAGCGCTATACGGAGGCCATGATGCGGGACTTCGGCATCGATGCATCTTCGCAGGTCGTCGAGGTTGCGAGCAACGACGGATACCTGCTGCAGTATTTTAAGCGCGCGGGCGTCCCCGTCCTCGGCATCGAGCCAGCGAAGAACGTAGCAGCTGTCGCGGAGAAGGAGCGCGGCATCCCTACCATCAGCGAGTTTTTTGGGACGAAGCTCGCCGAGGAGCTGCGTGCGAAGGGAACGCAGGCCGACCTCCTGATCGGCAACAATGTCCTCGCACATGTGCCGGACATCAACGACTTTGTCGAGGGCCTGCAGATGCTCCTCGCGGAGGACGGCTTCCTCACGATGGAATTCCCGCACCTCATGCAGCTCATGGAGAAGACGCAGTTCGATACGATTTATCATGAGCATTTCTCGTATCTGTCGCTTCGGACGGTCCAGCAGATTTTTGCTGCGCATGGATTGCGCATCTTCCATGTCGAGGAACTGCCGACGCATGGCGGCTCTCTGCGCATCTTCGCCTGCCATGACGCATCGGGGCGCTTTCCGACGCGCGAGACCGTCAAGGCGCTGCTGCAGGAGGAGCGGCGAGCCGGTCTCGACCGCATCGAGACGTATCGGGCGTTCCAGCAGAAGGTGCAGAAGGTGAAGTTCGACCTCCTGTCCTGCCTGATTGATCTGAAGCGTCAGGGAAAGACCATCGTCGGATACGGCGCGGCGGCCAAGGGGAACACGCTCCTCAACTACTGCGGCATCCGCAGGGAGTTTCTCGATTACGTGGCCGACCGCAGTCCGCACAAGCAGGGCACGCTGCTGCCGGGGTCGCGCATCCCCGTAGTTGCGCCAGACAAAATCATGGAGACAAAGCCAGATTGCATCCTGATCCTGCCGTGGAATCTCGAGGGCGAGATCAAGGAGCAGCTGAAGGATGTGCGGTCGTGGGGCGCGAAGTTCATCGTGCCGATTCCTGACGTCCATATCGTTGAATGAGTGGAGACAGGGGGAACTTATGAAATTTACGGAAACACGGCTCCCAGGCGTCTTCCTGATTTCCATCGAGCCGCATGAAGACGAGCGCGGATTTTTTGCGCGTGCATTCTGCAAGAAGGAATTCGAGGCGATGAGGCTCTGCACGGAATATGTCCAGTGCAACCTTTCCTTCAACAAGAAGCGCGGGACGCTGCGCGGCATGCATTTTCAAAAGCATCCGTATGAAGAAGTCAAGGTCGTCTCGTGCATGAAGGGCGCGATTTACGATGTCGTTCTTGACATCCGGGAGGATTCTCCGACGCAGGGCGAATGGATTGCTGCCGAGCTGACGGAGGACAACCATCAGATGCTCTACATTCCGAAGGGACTGGCACACGGTTTCCAGACGCTTGCAGATGACAGCATCGTCTACTACCAGATGGGACAGTTTTACACGCCGGGTGCTGGCAGCGGCATCCGGTATGACGATGTGCGCTATGGGATTCGCTGGCCGGTAGAGCAGAAAATCATGTCGGAGCAGGATCGAAGTTGGGGGCGTGTTCGGGGATGAAAAAGCGGGAAATTATTTTCTGGGGTGGAACGATGCAGGCTGTCACGCTGCGTGAGTTACTGCCAGAGGATATAGAACTCGTGGCTGTTTTTGACAACAATCGTGAGTTGCCTTCTCCTTTTCCAGATGTGCCGATTTTTTATGGTGAGGAAGGATTTGAAGCGTGGCTGTCAGCGCGGCCGCAGAGAGAAACGCTTTATTTTGCCGTTGCCATCGGGAGTGCTCTGGGCTATGATCGTTGCCAGATTGGCACGTTCCTGCAGCAGCATGGCCTGCTTCCGTATTCGATCATCGCCGATTCTGCCATCATTTCGCCGACAGCTAGAATCGGGGCGGGCGTGCAGATTCTGCCGGGAGTTGTCATCGATGCTCGCGTGGAAATCGGGGATTACGCGCTTTTGAATTTGTCTGTCACGGTCGCGCATGCTTGCAAGATTGCTCGCGGCGTGCATCTGGCTCCTGGCGTCACGATGGCGGGGATGTCGGTCATCGAGGATTATGTCACGCTCTATACAGGCGTTCATGTTTCTCCGCGTGTTCGCGTCGGCGCACGGTCTGTTGTCGGTATCGGGAGCACCGTCCTGAGGGACATTCCAGCTGGTGTCTTGGCCTATGGGATGCCAGCTGTCGCACAGAAAAAATTGTTTTGAGAGGGAGTCATCCTATGGACAAAGAGAAAATCTATGTATCCGGCCCGAGCATTACGCAGAAGGAAATCGATTATGTTGACGATGCTGTCAGGCATGCATGGTATGGAAATGCCAATATCTTTCATGAAAAGTTCGAAAAAGCATTTGCGAATTATGTCGGCACGAAATATGCTATCGCCCTGCCGTCGTGCACGTCAGCCATCCACTTGTCCGTCATGGCGCTCGGCATCGGCGAAGGGGATGAGGCTGTCGTCCCAGAGACGACCTGGATTGCAAGCTCTGCACCGCTGAAGTATGTCGGAGCGGTTCCACGCTTTGCTGATGTTGATGCGCGTTCATGGTGCATTGATCCGGCCTCGGCGGAACGTCAGATTACAGAGCGGACGAAGGCCATTATTACGGTCGATTTGTATGGTAATGTTCCAGATATGGATGCCATTGATAGTCTGGCTGAGAAATATCATCTTCCCATCATCGAGGATGCCGCCGAGGCCATGGGGGCGGAGTATCATGGACGCAAGGCAGGCAGCCTCGGCAAGGTTGGTGTCTTCAGCTTCCATGGCAGCAAGACGATGACAACGGGCGAAGGCGGCATGCTCGTGACGAATGACTCTGACATTTATGAGCGTGCGCTTTTCCTGCGTGACCATGGGCGGAAGCCGGGCGACGTCATGTTCATGAACCGCGAGGTGGCGTACAAGTACAAGATGAGCAGCATGCAGGCAGCGCTTGGCCTCGCGCAGCTTGAGCGCATCGAAGAACTTGTGGCGCGCAAGCGCCAGATTTTCCGCTGGTACGAGAAAGAGCTGCAAGGACTCGATGTCACGTTGAATGACGAGGCAGAGAACACGCGCAACACGTATTGGATGGTCTCTATTATCTTGGACGGGAAGTACGGGAAGACTGGCGAGGAGCTCCGCCAGTTCCTTGCAAAAGACAATATCGACACGCGTCCATTCTTCCATCCGCTGAGCTCGATCCCGGCTTATCGGGAGTTGGGGGAGGCTCGGGGCATGGCGGAGCAGAATCCTGTCAGCTATGCCATTGCAGACTATGCTATCAATCTGCCGAGCGGTCTTGATATGACAGAGGAGAAGGTGGAGAGGGTCTGCAATCAGATTAGAGAGTTTCTCTCATGAAACTTGGCATTACGAATGTCATCTTGCAGACATTGCGTCAGTGAAATGAGGATACGTATGACATTGCAGGAACTTTCGTCATTTTATCGTGGCAAGCGCGTCTTTATCACGGGGCATACGGGCTTCAAAGGCATGTGGCTGTCGAAGGCGCTCGAGATGGCGGGGGCCGAGGTGACGGGGTATGCGCTCGATGCACCGACGGAGGAGGGCATGGCGGCGCTCGTGTATTCGCATGTGCTCGAGGATATGCACACGTCGCATGGCGATGTGCGCGATCTCGTGACGATGAAGCGGGCATTCGCCTCTGCAAGGCCGGAAATCGTGCTGCATCTCGCGGCACAGCCCATCGTGCGGCTGAGCTATCAATATCCCGTTGAAACGTATGAGACGAACGTGCTCGGCACGGTGAACTTCTTGGAATGCGTGCGGCAGTCGGATACGGTGCGCTCCGTCGTCAACGTGACGACGGACAAGGTGTACGAGAACCGCGAATGGTGCTGGGGCTATCGGGAGACGGAGCCGCTCGATGGATACGATCCTTACAGCAACAGCAAGTCGTGTTCGGAGCTCGTGACGCACAGCTATGACAAGAGCTTCCTGCGAGAGAGGGGCGTGGCGGTCTCGACGGCGCGCGCGGGCAATGTGATCGGCGGCGGCGATTTCGCGCCGGACCGCATCGTGCCGGATGCCGTGCGGGCGGCGCGGCAGGACGCGCCCGTGCAGGTGCGCAATCCGTATTCGACGCGGCCGTACCAGCATGTGCTCGAGCCGGTCACGACGTATCTCTTGCTTGCGATGCGGCAGTACGAGGATGCGAGCCTTGCAGGCAGCTGGAACGTCGGCCCTGATGATGAGGACTGCGTCACGACGGGCGAGCTCATGGACATCTTCTGCGCGGCCTGGGGCAAGGGCGCAAGCTGGGAGCATCCCGAGACAGACGGCGATGCTCCACACGAAGCATCGTTCCTGAAGCTCGACTGCAGCAAGCTCAAATCACGTCTTGGCTGGCGTCCGCGCTGGCACATCCGCGAGGCTGTCGATCAGTCCGTCGAATGGTACCAGGCCTGGGGTCAGGATCGGGAAAGCATCGCGTCCTGCATGGAGCAGCAGATCGAGGCGTTCCTGAACGGCGGAGTGCGCTGACTTTTTTGTAGATTTTGCGGAAAATGCTTGCATCCCCGCCGCTTTTATGATAGGATAGCAAGCAATGAAACAACTTTACATCTGAAATGCGTTGCAGAGGAATAGTAAGTCGCGCGGAGTGGATAGAGAGCATCCGTAGAAAGCAATGTGCTTTCGTTGGTGGAAGGATGCGACGATGCGCGGACGGAACTCGCCTCGAAGCAGCCCGCTGAACGTCTTGATGGATAGACGAGTAGGCGGCGCCGGAAAGCTCCCCGTTAGCAAAGAGCAGGATATGGATGTATCCGGATGAGGCGTTTCTCGTGAGAGGGACGCGAAGCAGAGTGGTAACACGAAGGCAGAGCCTTTCGTCTCTTTGAGGAGATGAAAGGCTTTTTATTTTGGGAGGAATCTAAATGAAGAATTATCAGAAGTACAGCAAGGGCTATTTCATGCCGCCGACGATTGACACGGAGTGGATGAAGAAGGATGCGCCGGATCATGCACCGATCTGGTGCAGCGTCGATATGCGCGACGGCAACCAGGCGCTCGTCATCCCGATGAGCCTCGACCAGAAGCTCGAGTTCTACAAGATGCTCCTGAAGGTCGGGTTCAAGGAAATCGAGGTTGGCTTCCCCGCAGCTTCTGAAACGGAATATGAATTCCTGCGTCGCCTCGTCGAGGATGACCTGATTCCCGATGACGTGACGGTGCAGGTGCTGACGCAGGCGCGCGAGCACATCATCCGCAAGACGTTCGAGGCACTGAAGGGCGTCAAGAATGCCATCGTTCACGTCTACAATTCGACGTCGGTTGCGCAGCGCGAGCAGGTCTTCCGCAAGTCGAAAGAGGAAATCAAGCAGATGGCCGTCGATGGCGCGAAGCTCCTCAAAGAGCTTACGGAAGAGGCAGGCGCGAACTATCGCTTCGAGTATTCGCCGGAAAGCTTCACGGGCACGGAGCCGGAGTACGCGCTCGAGGTCTGCAATGCCGTGCTCGATGTCTGGCAACCGACGCCCGACCACAAGGCAATCATCAACCTGCCCGCGACGGTCGAGATGAGCATGCCGCATGTTTTCGGCATGCAGATTGCCTACATGAACCAGAACCTCAAGTACCGTGACGGCGTCGTGCTGTCGCTCCATCCGCACAATGACCGCGGCTGCGGCGTGGCGGATACGGAAATGGGCCTGCTCGCCGGTGCTGACCGCGTCGAGGGTACGCTGTTCGGCAATGGCGAGCGCACGGGCAACGTCGATCTCGTGACGGTCGGCATGAACATGTTCGCGCTCGGCATCGATCCGCAGCTCGATTTCTCGAACATGCCGGAGCTCGTCGAGACGTATGAGACGCTGACGGGCATGGAGGTCGGCCCGCGCCAGCCGTATGCCGGCCAGCTCGTCTTCGCGGCGTTCTCGGGCTCGCATCAGGATGCCATCGCGAAGGGCATGAAGTGGAAGGACGAGAAGAATCCCGATAAGTGGACGCTGCCGTACCTCTACATCGACCCGAAGGATGTCGGCCGCGAGTACGACGGCGATGTCATCCGCATCAACAGCCAGTCCGGCAAGGGCGGCGTCGGCTTCATCATGGAGCAGAAATACGGCATCGACATGCCGAAGAAGATGCGCGAGGACTTCGGCTACTGCGTCAAGGGCGTGTCCGACCACAAGCACAAGGAGCTCATGCCGGACGAAATCTACAAGATTTTCCAGGACGAGTACGTCAACATCGAGACGCCGTACAAGCTCATCGACTTCCTGCTCAAAAAGGAGCCGGATGGCACGCGCAGCGGCACGGTCGAAGTCGAAATCGATGGCAAGCATGAGACGTTTGACGCACGCGGCAACGGCCGTCTCGACGCGGTCTCGAATGCCATCCAGAGGGAGCTCGGCGTCACGTACAAAGACCTCACGTACAGCGAGCATGCGCTCGAGCTCGGCCAGTCGAGCCGCGCGATGGCCTACATCGGCATCACGGGCAAGGACGGCAAGGTCACATGGGGCGCGGGCATGGACACGGACATCATCACGGCGTCCATCCAGGCGCTGTTCAGCGCGGTCAACCGCATGAAGGCGGGCAAGTAATGCGCGCGGTCGTCACGCGCGTCAAGAGCGCATCCGTCACGATCGGAGGGAAAGTGAACGGAGAAATCGGGCAGGGCTATCTCGTGCTGCTCGGTGTGGGGCCGAATGATACGGAGGCCGTCGCTGAAAAGCTCGCGGAAAAAATCGTGCACCTGCGCGTCTTTGAAGATGGAGAGGGTCGCATGAATCGCGACATCGCGGCGGCCCATGGCAGCATCCTCGTCGTCTCGCAGTTCACGCTCTACGCGGATCTTTCGAGCCGTCGTCCGGGCTTTTCCCATGCGGCAAAGCCGGAGCTTGCAAAGCCGCTCTACGAGTA
Source organism: Selenomonas sp. (assembly GCA_022773585.1). GTDB lineage: Bacteria > Bacillota > Negativicutes > Selenomonadales > Selenomonadaceae > Selenomonas_C. Next base: position 80,529 of record JALEZZ010000037.1, read on the forward strand.
TTTCCTCGCCTGTCTCGGCGACCTCGGCTTCCCGCCGGAGCACGGCGAGTTCGGCGCCGACATGCAGGTCGCGTCCGTCAATGACGGGCCGGTGACGCTGCTCTACGAATTAAATCCCGAATCCTAATATCCCATGCTTTGACAGAATCATGCAGCGGGCCATCCAAGGAGGATGGTCCGCTGTTTCTTTACAGAGTTACAACTAAATCTTCACGGAATTTTGGCAACAAAACGAAACAGGTGCAAAGACAGAAAAAATTTTTCAAGAAAAAGAGAAATCATGTAGGATTTTTGCCCAAGCATGTCGAAACTATCGATAAAAGGACGAGAGAGATGCGGCGCATATCATGCATCAAAAGCATCCAGACAATACCTTTTGAGTAGAGAAAAGTGAGGGAGTATCATGGATCGTGGGAAAATTCCGCTAGCAAGGCTTTATCGCCGCCTGTTTTCGAGGTTCTGGCCCGAGAGGCTCAAGGCCTACGATATGATTGCGGACGACCTCGAGCAGCGCGGATGCCGTCTCTTCAAGATCAAGCAGCTCATGCCGCATGAAATCGACGCGAAGCTCCTGACCGGCCAGATTGTCTCCATCTATATGAAGCGTTTGCAGAACGCACAGCCGCTCCGCCTCTCGGAGTTCGTCGCCGAACTCGAGAAGCTTTACGCCTTCCTGCTGCAGCCGCTCCGTTGCGAAAAGAGCCGCGGCCATCGTCTCGTCAAGAGGCTCCTGCTCGGCATCTATGACGAGGATGATACGGCGGCGCGGCAGCAGATTGAAGCGTTTTTCCAGAAGAAACCGCGCGCGGAGCTCTCTGTCCTCGAGAACATGTTCCGCTGCTATGGCGCGGCGATGTGGGAAGTGCGCGAGCGTGCTGTCCGCGTGCGGGGCACGGATGTCGCGGACGAACCCGAGGAAGAACAAGCGGCCGAAGCGCATGGCATCGCTTGAAAACCATCCTGTCACCATGTAACATGACTTTTCTGGATTCTGTATACAAAACGCGAAATGTGTTGTATAGTAGAGACAACAAAGGGAGCGCTGATGGGCAGCGCCCCAGAAAAAAGAAGGAGGACGAGCAAGATGTTTGCATGGGTAGAGGTGACGCGCGAGGAGCGCGGAAAGAAAGAGATCAGTTACAGCCTAGGTCATGACCTGGCACTCGACGGGAAGATTACGTACGACAGCCGCACGGGCAAGATCGAGCTCGTCAAGCTTTCGGACGGCGCGAGCCCGCAGGCAACGCGCGACTTCATGGACGCGCTGAAAGAGCGCCTCGTAAGCGAGCCGTGGGGCTCGGGCCAGGCCATCTGCGTGTCGTACGAGCGCGCAGGTGAAGACAAGAGCCTGTTCCATCGCTGGCAGATGGACAAGCAGGGCTCGTTCATGCGCTTCGGTTGATCGGAACATCGGCGAGAGGTGCTGCACTTCGGTGCAGCACCTCTCTTTTCTTTATCAAGATAGTTTCCTCCTATATCTCATGTTTATTAATAATTTGTATTTATCTGAAAAATGCGATACAATAACCATGTGAAGAAAAGAACGTAACGAAATGAGTTCTGAGGGGGACATTTCGATGGAAAAGAAGAATGCTGAAATCGTCATCGTTGGTGCTGGCATCGGCGGCGTGCGTGCCGCACAGGAACTCGCGGGCAAGAAAGGCGTGCATGTGACGCTGATCGACCGCAACAACTACCAGCTGTTCCCGCCACTTCTTTACCAGGTTTCGACGGCGACGCTCGCGACGGGCGAGATTGCGTATCCGGTGCGTGACTTCTTCCGCGACGCGGACAATGTCGATTTCCGCCTTGGCGATGTCACGGGCTTCGACACGGAGAACAAGATCGTGCAGACGAGCAATGGCGATGTCGCGTATGACGAGCTCGTCATCGCGACGGGCTCGACGACGAATTTCTTCGGCAATGCGAATGTCGCGAAGCATGCATTCCCGATGAAGACGATGCAGGAAGCGCTCGCCATCCGCAACCAGCTCATCAGCTGTCTCGAATTCGCGGATCAGGAGCAGGATTCCGTGCGCCGCAAGGAGCTCCTGACGTTCGTCTGCGTCGGCGGCGGACCGACGGGCGTCGAGGAGGCAGGCGCCATCTCGGAACTCATCTACAAGTCGATGCGCAGCGGCTATCATCATCTTGATTTCTCGGAAGTGGACATCAAGATTCTCGAAGGCTCGCCGCGCCTGCTCGCGATGATGCCGGAGAAGCTCAGTGCGGAGACGGCAGACCTGTTGCGCAAGAAGAAGGTCGATGTGCGCCTCGAGACGATGGTTACGGACTATGACGGCCATACGCTGACGCTGAAGAGCGGCGAGACGATCCAGACGGCGACGGTCATCTGGGCGGCGGGCGTCAAGGCTTCGCCGGTCGTCTCCGCGCTCGGTGCGGACTATGACCGCGGCGGCCGCATCATCGTGAACAAGGACCTCACGGTCAAGGGTCTGCCGCATGTCTACGCCATCGGCGACAGCGCGAGCTTCCAGGAGAAGCCGGGCGCACGTCCGCTCGCGACGGTCGCACCGGTTGCAATGAAGCAGGGCATCACCTGCGCACAGAATATCCTCGCGCGCCTCGCAGGCCGCGATGCGGAAATCTTCCACTATAAAGACATGGGCGCGATGGCGACGATCGGCCGCAGCTCGGCCGTGCTTTCGGTCGGCAAAATCCAGGCAAAGGGCTTTGTCGCATGGTCGGCATGGCTCTGGGTGCATCTCATCCGCCTCGCCGGCACGTATGCCAACGTTTCGGTCGCGCTCAAGTGGGTGCTGAACTACTTCAACAATGCCCGCCTCGGCCGCATCATCGTCGAGCACTGATATTGCCCTCCCCACGCGGGGCTGCCTTTACTCACAGGCAGCCTCGCTTTTTGCGCCTGTTTATCGAACCGTTATCTTTCTACGGTAGGATGGAAAAAACTTGAACATGCAGGAAAGGGGAACGAGGCATGCATCTCCGGGACGTGCCGCTCGGCAAGCGGCTGATTGCGATGGCGTTCGTGCTGACGTTTCTGCCGATGCTCGTGCTCACGCTACTCGGCGGATTCGTCTTTGCGGGCATCAATTACCTGGGCTCGGGCTGGGAGCGCTGGGCCATCGAGCTCTGGCCGAAGACGGCGCCCATCGCCGTTCATTTCGCGCTCGAACGCATCCGCGATGTCGCTGATCGCGATACGTTCAATCTCCATGAGATGGAGGAACAGTGCTGGCTGCTCGAAGGAAGCGGCATCTCCGTGCTCGTGCGGCAGGATGGAAAAGACATCTACTGCTCGGAGGGCGCCGAAGCTGCCGTCATCGAGGCGGCGACGATGGCAAAGACAGGCGCGGGACGCTCGGCGCTCGTCTGGGATGACAGCGGCTTTGCCTATACGTATCGTACGGTACACTCTGGGCACACGGGGCAGAATGCGGAATCCATCGAAGTCTATGCTGCGGGCGACACGCCCCTCAAGCAGTCACCGCTTTCGCAGGCCCAGCGGGAAGTCCAGCGAGAAGGACGCCTCATCCTCTACACGGTCTTTGGCGCGGGCCTGCTCGTCGCGCTCCTGCTCGGCGTTGCGTTTGCGCGCCTCCTGACACAGCAGGTGCTGCGGCCGCTCGCAGCGATGCGGCAGAGCGCGGCAGCTATCAAGCATGGCGACTATGACGTGCCTGCCATCCCTGCGGGCACGCAGGTGCAGGATGACGAGATTGGCGCGACGTGCCAGAGCTTCGACGACATGCGGCGCGGTCTGAAGGCGGCGCGCGAGGAGCGAGAACGCTACGAGCGCAACCGCAAGGAGCTGCTCGCTGGCATCTCGCATGATCTCCGCACGCCGCTGACGGCGCTCCGCGGCTATGCGAGCGGCATCCTCGACGGTATTGCGCGCACGGAGGAAAAGCGCACGCACTATGTGACGCAGATTTATCGCTCTTCGACGATTCTGCAGCATCTCGTGGAAGATCTCTTTCTGTTCTCGAAGCTCGATCTCGGCCGCGTGGAATTTGACTGCGCTACGGTCGATCTGCGGGCGTATTTCGCGGACTTCGTCGCCGAGCGGGCACCGTGGTACGAAGATCAAGGGCTCGTACTGCACTTGGATGCAGGGGGCGCGGCAAGACTTCCTGTCCGGCTCGACCCGCAGGAAGTCTTGCGCGTTGTGGAGAATATTCTGGGCAACAGCCGCAAGTACGGCGGCGAGCAGCCCTCCGTCGATATTTCCATTGGCGAAGAAGCGGGCGCATATGGCAAGCGGGCGGTCGTGCGCTTTGCCGATCATGGCCCCGGCGTGCCAGAGGCGGAGCTCGGCAAGCTCTTCGAGAGCTTTTACCGCACGGACAAGGCACGCAGCCAGACGGCGAAGGGCAGCGGCCTCGGCCTCGCCATCGCGCGCGGCATCATCGAGGGCATGGGCGGCACGATTCACGCCGAGACGACATCAGGCGGCGGGCTGACGGTCGTTGTCGCGTTCCCGATTTTGGAAACGGAGCCTCATGGGGAAGATAGAAAGGAAGATTTGGAATGAAACGCATCCTGATTGTCGAAGACGACAGCGCCATCCGTGAACTCGAGCAGGACTATCTCGAAGCGGCAGAATTCGCGGTCGATACGGCGGGCGAAGGGCGCAAGGGCCGTCAGATGGCGCTCGAAGGCGACTATGACCTCATCGTGCTCGACATCATGCTGCCGTTTGTCGATGGTTTCACGATCTGCAAGGCTGTGCGCGAACAGAAAGAAATCCCCATCCTCTTCGTCACGGCGAAACAAGAGGATGGGGACAAGATTCGGGGGCTCGGCTATGGCGCGGATGATTACATCGTCAAACCGTTCAGCCCGACGGAGTTCGTTGCGCGGGTCAAGGCGCATCTCGCGCGCTATGAGCGTCTGACGGGTGAAAAGGAAAAGCAGCATCGCTCGCTCGTCTTCGGCCTGCTCGAAATCCTGCCCGAGGAGCACCGCGTCTTTCGCGGCGGAGAAGAGATTCCTTTGACGCATCGCGAGTTCGAGCTTCTGCTGTTTCTTGCAGAGAATGCAGGCCTCGTCTTTTCGATGGATACGATTTTCGAAAAAGTCTGGGGCCTCGACGCCATCGGCGACACAGCCACCGTCCGCGTCCACATCAACCGCCTGCGAGAAAAAATCGAGCCCTATCCGCAGAAGCCCATCTATATCGAAACCGTCTGGGGGGCAGGGTATCGGTTCAAGGGATGAAAACGCAGGATTTTATGATGTTCGCATTCAGCGCTCGGCACGCGTGGCATCGTCATGCAGCTGGGCGCATTTTTCTACGATGAGGCGCACGACCCAGGAAGCGGGGCGCGAGGGGCGGGCGTAGTACCATTGTTCGACCGTGCGCGCCGGAGCGCCGAGGAGCTTTTCGAGCTCGCGCGGGCCGATGCCCCAGAGGTCGCGCATGACTTTCATGGGCTCGTCGGCGCAGGCGATGCGGTCGAGTTCGGCGGCTTTCTTGAGCTCGGCGATATCGACGTCGAAGCCGGTCTTCTTCTGGAACCAGTTCGGGATGTCTTCGCGTGTGACTTTCGGCATGAGGGCGCCCTCCTTTGAAAATCTTGCCTTTATTCTACCACAGTTCTATGGATTTACAACTTCTTTACACTCTGGTAACACGGTGACCGCGCTCCCTTGCTAACATGAAAAGGTAAACGTGTTTTGCATCTATTTCATGTGACAGGGGGCATTTTTTATGGCACAGGGTTCTTTGAGCCGCCGTTCGTTTCTGAAGCTTTCGGCGGGCGCATTGGCTGGCATGGCGTTGTGGAGGTTCGACCATCCGGTTCATGCGTCTGCAGCGGAAGTCTCGCAGGTCTCGCTTGCAGATCTGCCGCAGAAGGCGGAGGAAGCGGCGCAGAAATCAGCGCTTGTCGCGGAGAACTGGCAGCGCTTGGAAGATGACGTGGCGAGTCTGCACGATGGCGCTTTGCAGCGGAAGGTGCAGGGCGTACTTGACAATCCGGCACCGACGTTCCTCAAGCAGTATGGCGCGGGCGATGCGGCGCGCGTCTATGACGAGCTGCAAAGCAAAGGCCTCATCGACCCCGCGAAGACAGATGAGGCGCATCTCCTGCCGCCCATCGAGGACGCGGGCAAGACGCCGCAGCCGTTCCGCACGGCGCCGGGCAGCGGCTATGGCAGCCATCATCCATATCCGGGCGGCCTCGTGACGCATACGGCGGCGAATGTCGAGATTCTGAAAGGCATTTATCAGGCATATCAGACGGTCTTCGGCTATGACTGCAACTATGATGTGGCCGTGGCCGCCGAGCTCCTGCACGATCTCGCGAAGCCATATGTCTTCCAGTGGCAGGCGGACGGCAGCTCGCTCAAGGAATACACGATTGCGGGCACGGGCGCGCATCACATCTTCAGTATTGCCGAATCCATCCAGCGCGGCCTGCCGAAAGAGGTCGTCGTCGCGCAGGCTTGTGCGCACAATCATCCGGGTTCCGACAGCGATGCGAAGCAGGTCGAGGACTGGCTGGCGGCCGCGAGCATCCTCGCGGGCAAAGACCCTGTCGCGCTCGGCCTCCTGACACGGGACGGCAAGCTTACGGAGCCCATCGGCGAAGAGGGCTTCCTCGTCCATCTCGGCGATCATGACTGGGTGCTCAGCGGTTTCGCGGCAAAGAAATGTGTTGATTATCTCAAAGACTACGCGACGCAGAAACTCGGCGTGGCGGCGAGTGACACGAAGCGCATCAACGCCGTGCGCAACTACGCGGGCAGCCAGTTCAGCTACATGCGCCTCTATCAGGCGCTCACGCAGGGGACGCGGCAGGCGGATGCGCTGATGGTGACGATTCTCAAAAAATAAGAAGCATATGCGATGCCCAGAATCCATGGCAGAGGAAGTTCTTTCCTATGTCATGGATTTTTCGTGTATAATGGGGGAAGAGATTTTGAAATGAGGTGGTTCCCATTCCTGAGATTGAAGAAACGGCACCAGCGAAATCGTCCATTCCATTCGCCCATCTGCACGTCCATACGGAGTTCAGCCTGCTCGACGGCGCGAGCCGCATCCCCGACCTCATCGCGGCGGCGAAGGCGGAGGGCATGGATGCCATCGCGATTACGGATCACGGCGCGATGTATGGCGTCATTGATTTTTATAAAGAAGCGAAGAAGCAGGGCGTGAAGCCCATCATCGGCTGCGAAGTCTACGTCGCGCCGGGCGACCGCCACGAGCGCGCCGAGGTGAACGGCGTCAAATACTATCATCTGATTCTGCTCGCGGAAAACCAGACGGGCTACCGCAATCTCGTGAAGCTCGTCTCGTATGCGAATATCGAAGGCTTTTATTACAAGCCGCGCGTCGATCACGAGCTGCTGCGCAAATATCATGAGGGCATCATCTGCCTGTCCGCCTGCGTTGCGGGCGAGGTGCCGCGCGCGCTGATCGCGGACAATCCCGACCGCGCTGATGCGCTCGTACGCGAGTATATCGACATCTTCGGCAAGGAGAATTATTTTCTCGAAATTCAGAACCACGGGCTGGACGAGGAAAAGAAATCAAACGCGGGTCTCATCGCGCTCGCGAAGAAGTACGGCCTCGGCCTTGTCGCGACGAACGACAGCCATTATGTGCGCCGCGAGGACAGCGAGTTCCACGACATCCTGCTCTGCATCCAGATGGCAAAGACCGTCGATGATCCCGACCGCATGCGGTTCAACAGCGACGACTACTATCTGAAGACGCCGGAGGAAATGGCGGCACTTTTCCCCGACTGTCCCGAGGCCATCGAGAACACGATGAAGATTGCGGAGCGCTGCAACGTGGACTTTGAGTTCGGCCACTTGCAGCTGCCGTATTATCCGATTCCTGCGCCGCACAAGGATGACCAGGCATATCTGCGCTTCCTTTGCGAGCAGGCGCTGCCCGAGCGTTATCCTGATGCCGCGCCGGCCATCCGCGACCGCCTCGAATACGAGCTCGGCATCATCCATCGCATGGGCTATGACAGCTATTTCCTGATTGTCTGGGACTTCATCAACTACTCGCGCGAGCACGGCATCGGCGTCGGGCCGGGGCGCGGCTCGGCGGCTGGTTCGATTGTTGCATATCTTCTCGGCATCACGAACCTCGATCCGATGAAGTATGATCTGCTCTTCGAGCGCTTCCTGAATCCAGAGCGCGTGTCGATGCCGGATATTGATGTCGATTTCGACTACATCCAGCGCAGCAAGGTCATCGAGTATGTCAAAGAGCGCTATGGCTACGACCATGTCGCGCAGATCGTCACGTTCGGCACGATGGCGGCGAAGGGCGCGATCCGCGACGTCGGCCGTGCGCTCAACATGCCGTACGCGCAAGTTTCAGACATCGCGAAGCTCGTGCCGAATGAGCTCAAGATGACGCTCGACAAGGCGATGAAGGAATCGGCCGATTTCCGCAAGGCGTATGAGGAAAGTGAGGACGTGCGCCGCCTCATCGACCTCGCGAAGAAAATCGAGGGCCTGCCGCGCCACAGCTCGACGCATGCGGCGGGCGTCGTGATTGCGCGCCATCCGCTGACGGACTACGTGCCCGTCTCGATGTCGGACGGCACGCTCGTCACGGAGTACGACAAGGATCATGTCGAGGAGCTCGGCCTCCTCAAAATGGACTTCCTCGGCCTGCGCACGCTGACGGTCATCGCGGATGCCGTCCGGAATGTTGCGAAGAATCGCGGCGAGACCGTGGACATCGAACACATTCCGCTCACGGATGACGCGACATCGAAAATGCTCTGCGAGGGCAAAACAGGCGCCGTGTTCCAGATGGAATCCGGCGGTATGACGCAGCTCGTCAAAGACCTTGCGCCGCGCGGCTTCACGGACCTGATTCCGACCGTCGCACTCTATCGTCCGGGGCCACTCGGCTCCGGCATGGTCGAGGATTTCATCGCAGGACTTCATGGCGAAAAAGAAGTCACGTACATGCATCCTCTGCTCGAGCCCATTTTGAAAGAGACGTTCGGCGTCGTACTCTACCAGGAGCAGGTCATGCAGATCGTGCAGGTGCTCGCGGGCTTCACGCTCGGGCAGGCCGACCTCTTGCGCCGTGCGATGGGTAAGAAGAAAGCCAAGATCCTGATGGATCAGAAGCAGAACTTCCTCGACGGCTGCAAGAAGAACGGTATCGAGATGGGCCTCGCCAATACGATTTTCGACCTCTTGACGCATTTTGCCGACTATGGCTTCAACAAGTCGCACAGCGCGGCCTATGCGCTCGTCGCGTGGCAGACGGCCTATCTCAAGGCGCACTACCCGCAGGAATTCATGGCCGCGATGCTTTCAAGCGTCATGGACACGGACAAGGTCACGGTCTACATCGAGCAGTGCCGCCGCATGGGCATCCCGATTCTGCCGCCAGACATCAATGCGAGCGAGATTTCCTTCACGGTCGATGGCCCTGCCATCCGCTTCGGCCTCGCCGCCGTGCGGAATGTCGGCGAGAACGCGCTCAAGGGCGTCATCGCTGAGCGCACGGAACATGGCCCGTTCACCTCGCTCGTCGATTTCTGCTCGCGCATCGATGCTCAGAAATTTTCGAAGCGCCCGCTGGAAAGCCTGATCCGCTGCGGCGCGTTTGATTCGCTCGGCGCGCGCCGCAGCCAGCTGCTCGCCGTGCTCGACAAGGCCATGGGCGAGGCGCAGCGAAAGCAGCGCGACGAAGCGAGCGGCCAGCTCGGCCTCTTCAGCGCGGACGTGCTCGATGAGGCTGCCGAGCTCGAGCTCCCCGACATCCCCGAGGCGAGCAAGGAAGAGATCCTCGCTTGGGAGAAAGAGGCGACGGGCTTTTACATCACGGGCCATCCGCTCGAAAAGTACAAAGGCATCATCGATAATCTCGTCTCCATCCGCTTAATGAAGGAAGGAGGCGTGCGCGACAAGCAGGTTGTGCGCATCGCGGGCCTCTTCACGGAAGTCAAGCGCATCACGACGAAGAAGGGCGAGACGATGTGCTTCGCGACGCTCGAAGACTTCACCGACAGCCTCGAGACCATCATCTTCCCGCGCGTCTTCTACGAGCACGTCAACCAGTGCGTCGTTGACGAGGCTGTCGTACTGCAAGGCCATGTCGATGTGCAGGACGATGCTGTGAAGCTGCTCGTCGACAACATCTGGGAGCTCGCGGACTACCAGCCAGAATACTACATCAAAGTGCCGGATAATCTCGACGAAGAGAAGAAGCAGGCACTCCACGAGGCATTCCAGACGTATCACGGAGACCAGATTGTCTTTTTGCAAATCGGCGGCCGCTGGAAGAAGACGGGCACGAACTACTGGCTGAAGAGCGGTGGAGACGTGCGCGAAGCGCTGGCATCCATCCTCGGCGAGGATGCCGTCCATATCCGCTGAGGGACGTTCATACCTGCACGAGTTCTCGTGAGCATTTGCCGACGCAGCCATCCTCCCAGTCTTCCTCGAAGTCTTTGATCGGGGCAAACGTCTTGAGAACGTCGTGTCCGATGGCGATGTCAATGTCTTCGGAGAACCAGACGGCTTTTTCAAAAGAGATTTCCAACCGCCAGAAGTCGAGCAGGATGCCGCGCGTGACATAGACGTCGTAAGTCTGCTCGCCGTTCTCGAACAGTTCTTGATGCTCCTGCACGAGATGGATGTCTTGGATGGTGCGGTTCACGTGGATGGTCTGCCACCAGTCTTTTTTGTCGTCGATGATGGCATCGCGCCGCGTCGCGAGCGTCATGCGCGCCACGTCATCGACAGCGCCGTAGTAATCCATGGGTTCTGTGAAGTTGCAGAGATAGAACGGCGTAGCTTCGATTTGCAAGATGGCTGCAAACCAAGCCGTCAAGCGCAGGTGGGAATAGGGTTTTTTGTCGCAGCCGATGGACACGAGCCGCTGCCCTTTCCAGCTGCGGAGTAGGTTGATTTCCTGCTCGGTGAAAAGCAAATTTTGACGAACCATGGGAACCCCTCCTTGAAAATAGTTGTTTCTTCCAGCAGTATAGGATGGGATGAATGAGAATGCAATCTGTAGTAAATGAACTCAAACTTCGCACACGGAAAACATCCCGCGTGTCTTGAAAAATCAGCATGCAACGGATAAAAGACTTCATTCATGCACACTTCTGCCCTTGTAGAACGGTCATCCAAAGGGCAGGCAAATTCTTCAGAAACCGTTCC
>JALEZZ010000048.1 GCA_022773585.1 Selenomonas sp.
GGAACGGTTTCTGAAGAATTTGCCTGCCCTTTGGATGACCGTTCTACAAGGGCAGAAGTGTGCATGAATGAAGTCTTTTATCCGTTGCATGCTGATTTTTCAAGACACGCGGGATGTTTTCCGTGTGCGAAGTTTGAGATAATTCCATTTTTTTCATCCAGCTGGATCGTCTGGAAAACGAGCACCTGCTGGAATATCATGCGCTCTATCGAGAAATCATGGCACATCGGCATGCTGGACAGATGCAGTATGTCTTTCTTGACGAAGTGCAGCTAGTGCCGGAATTTCAAAAAGCTGTGATTTCTTTATTCGAGCAGGACAATCTTGACTTGTATCTGACAGGGTCGAATGCCAGCTTGCTTTCTGGCGAGCTGGCAACTCTTTTGTCTGGCCGTTATGTGGAAATCGCTATGCTGCCGCTTTCGTTTGCGGAATATTGCAAGCTGACGAGGGAGGCACCACAGCAGGCATGGCCGATGTATTTTCGTTGCGGTGGTTTTCCGTACCTTCCAAATCTTGCAGGAGAGGATGAAAAGCGGGATTACCTGCAAGGAATTTATCATACCGTATTGCTGAAGGACATCGTGGAACGTCATAAGGTGCAGGATCCTTTCATTTTGGAAAGCATTCTGCGCTTTTTGCTGGACAATGTCGGCAATCTGACAACATCGAAAAAAATTGCGGACAGTTTGACGTCATTTGGCAGGAAAACGACATCGACGACCGTAGAAAAGTATCTGCGCACCTTGGAAGAAGCGTTCATTCTTTACCGTGCAAGCCGCTATGATATCCAGGGAAAGCAACATCTGAAATTCACAGGGAAATATTATGTGGTCGATCCTGGGATTCGCTGGCTCCTGCTGGGCAATCGCGGACTTGATATCGGCCATGTGCTGGAGAATCTGGTCTACTTGGAACTTCTGCGTCGAGGGTTTCGTGTCTTTGTTGGCAAATTCGGAGATAGCGAAGTTGATTTTGTAGCGGAAAAAGGCGGAAGACGAAACTATTACCAAGTATCCGCCAGCATCCTCGATCCGGCGACCTATGAACGAGAACTCGCGCCACTAGAGCGGATTCGGGATAATTATCCGAAATATATTCTCACACTCGATACACTGCCCATGGAGGATGAGGGCATCCGGCAGGTCAACCTTCTGGATTTTCTGCTTTCGTGATGTCTTTTGTCAAGAACAAATAAAATTTGAAAACTTTCTGTCCCTGTGATACAATGAGACCTGTCAATTTGTACAATCACATGAAATGCGATGAAAGAGCGAGTAGCGCATCCGAGAACTCGAAGAGAGCCGGGGCTGGTGGGAGCCGGCGGGGGATGGGTGCGGGAAGATCCCTCTGGAGCAGCCGGCTGAAACCGCAGGCGATCTGCAAGAGTAGGCCGCGCCGGATGTCCCCGTTATGGAACAATGCATCGCGGTTTTGCCGCCGTGCGTGAAATAGGTGGTTTCTTGTGGCAGTCTGCCCTCATCCTGTTTTGGATGAGGGCTTTTGTGTTTGAAAGGGGAAGTTCGTCTTGTATCAGAAAGTAGATACGAACCTCAATTTCGTCGAGCGCGAGAAGGAAGTCGCGCAGTTCTGGAAGGATCACGACATCGCGCAGAAGGCGATTGACCAGCGCGAGGGAAATGATACGTTCACGTTTTACGACGGCCCGCCGACGGCAAATGGCAAGCCGCATATCGGCCATGTGCTGACGCGCGTCATCAAGGACATGCTGCCGCGCTATGCGTCGATGAAGGGCAAGAAGGTCCTGCGCAAGGCCGGCTGGGATACGCACGGCCTGCCGGTCGAGCTCGAGGTCGAGAAGGCCATCGGCATCAACGGCAAGGAGCAGATCGAGGAATACGGCATCGAGCCGTTCATCAAGAAGTGCCGCGAGTCCGTCTGGAAGTACAAGGGCATGTGGGAGCAGTTCTCCGATGTCGTCGGTTTCTGGGCCGACATGGAGCATCCGTACATCACGTATCAGAATGACTTCATCGAGTCTGAGTGGTGGGCGCTGAAGGAGATCTGGAAGAAGGGCCTGCTGTACCAGGGCTACAAGGTCGTCCCGTACTGCCCGCGTTGTGGTACGCCGCTGTCGTCGCACGAGGTCGCGCAGGGCTACAAGGACGTCACGGAGCGCTCGGCGATGGTGACGTTCCAGGCGAAAGACGACGATGCGTACTATCTCGCATGGACGACGACGCCGTGGACGCTGCCGTCGAATCTCGCGCTCTGCGTGAATCCGGACGTCGATTATGTCAAAGTCCGCGTGAATGGCAAGAACTATATCCTCGCAGAGGCGCTCGTGGACAAAGTCTTCGAGGGCGTCGATGGCGACCGCGAGGTCATCGAGCACTACAAGGGCAAAGACCTCGAGTATCGCGAGTATGAGCCGCTGTACCCGTTTGCAAATGATGCCGTGGCAAAGCAGCCGAACAAGAAGGCGTTCATCGTGACGTGCGACGGCTATGTCACGACGGAAGACGGCACGGGCATCGTCCACATGGCTCCGGCCTTTGGTGAAGACGATAACCGCGTCTGCCAGAAATACAATGTTGCGTTCGTGAACCTCGTCAACGGCAAGGGCGAGCTCACGGAGGAGACGAAATGGGCGGGCATCTTCGTCAAGAAGGCCGACCCGATGATCCTCAAAGACCTCAAGGAGCAGGGCAAGCTCTTCAAGGCACCGGAGTTCACGCATAGCTATCCGCATTGCTGGCGCTGCGACACGCCGCTCCTCTACTATGCGCGCTCGGAGTGGTTCATCCGCATGACGGCGGTCAAAGACGAGCTCGTTGCGAACAACAAGACGGTCAACTGGATTCCGAAGTCCCTCGGCGAGGGCCGTTTCGGCAACTGGCTCGAGCATGTGCAGGACTGGGGCCTTTCGCGCAACCGCTACTGGGGCACGCCGCTGCCGGTCTGGCAGTGCGAGTGCGGCCGTCAGGAGTGCATCGGCTCGATTGCCGAGCTCAAGGAAAAGAGCGACAACTGCCCGGATGACATCGAGCTTCATCGCCCGTATGTCGATCAGGTCACGATGAAGTGCCCGAAGTGCGGCAAGGAGATGCACCGCGTGCCGGAAGTCATCGACTGCTGGTTTGATTCCGGTTCGATGCCGTTCGCGCAGTGGCATTATCCGTTCGAGAACAAGGACATCTTCGAGCGTCGCTTCCCGGCCGACTTCATTTCCGAAGCCGTCGACCAGACGCGCGGCTGGTTCTATTCGCTGATTGCGATTTCGACGCTGCTGTTCCACAAGTCTCCGTACAAGAACGTCATCGTGCTCGGCCATGTCCAGGACAAGGACGGCCACAAGATGTCGAAGTCGAAGGGCAACGCCGTCGACCCGATGGAGGCGCTCGGCAAGCATGGCGCTGACGCCATCCGCTGGTATTTTTACGAGAACAGCGCGCCGTGGCTGCCGAACCGCTTCCACGACGACGCCGTGCAGGAAGGCCAGCGCAAGTTCATGGGCACGCTCTGGAACACGTATGCGTTCTTCGTGCTCTATGCGAATATCGACAACTTCGATGCGACGAAATATACGCTCGACTACGGGGCACTGCCCGTCATGGACAAATGGTGCCTCTCGCGCCTCAACACGATGGTCAAAGATGTCGATTACGACCTTTCGCACTATCGCGTGACGGAGGCCGCAAAGGCGCTCGAGCAGTTCGTCGACGAGCTCTCGAACTGGTACGTCCGCCGCAGCCGCAGCCGCTTCTGGGCAAAGGGCATGGAGCAGGACAAGATCAATGCCTACATGACGCTCTACACGGCGCTCGTCACGACAGTCAAGGCCGCCGCGCCGATGATTCCGTTCATGACGGAGTCCATCTACCGCAACCTCGTCTGCAGCATCGACAAGAACGCGCCGGAGTCCGTCCACCTCTGCGACTTCCCCGAGGTGAATGAGGCGCATATCGACGCAGAGCTCGAAAAGAACATGGGCGAAGTGCTCTCCATCGTCGTGCTCGGCCGCGCGGCCCGCAACGACGCGAACATCAAGAACCGCCAGCCGATCGGCACGATGTACGTCAAGGCCGAGACGGTGCTGCCGGACTTCTTCAAGAAGATCGCCCGCGAAGAGCTCAACGTCAAGCAGGTCGTCTTCAAGGAAGACATGGAAGCGTACCTCACGTATACGTTCAAGCCGCAGTTCCGCGTGCTCGGCCCGAAAGTCGGCAAGAAGATGGGCGCCATTCAGAAAGCGCTCAAAGCCGTCAACGGCCACAAGGCGAAGGAAGAGCTCGACAAGACGGGCCAGCTCGTCCTCCATCTCGAGGATGGCGATGTGACGCTGACGCCGGAAGATGTCGATGTCACGATGGCGCAGACGGAAGGCTATAACTGCCAGCGCTATGGCGGCGTGACGATCGCGCTCGAGACGACGCTCTCGCCGGAGCTCATCGAAGAAGGCTTCGTGCGCGAAATCGTCAGCAAGGTGCAGACGATGCGCAAGGAGAACGGCTACGAGGTCACGGATCACATCGAGGTCTATCTCTCAGGCAACGAAAAGCTCGAAGGCCTTGTCAAGAAGAATGAGGACTTCCTCAAGGGCGCGACGCTGACGGATGCCGTCCATTATGGCGAGCTCGACGGCCACCAGAAAGAGTGGAACATCAACGGCGAGACCGTCACGCTGGCGGTCAAATGATGACGCCGGAAGAACATGAACGCGCACATGCGCTTGGCTTGCCGCATGAACATGAGCATGAACATGGGCATGGTGAGCATGCCGGTGGTCATGCTCACGGCCATGTCCACAGCCATACGCAGACGAAGGCCGTGCTGAACCGCATGTCGCGCCTCATCGGCCACCTCGAGAAGGTCAAGCGCATGGTCGAGGCGGGAGAGGACTGCAGCGACGTGCTGATCCAGCTGTCGGCCGTTGATGCCGCCCTGCGCGGCGTCGGCCGCATCATTCTCAAAGATCATATCAGCCACTGTATCGTCGACGCCGCACGCGACGGCGATGCGGAAGCCATTGAAAACCTCAACAAGGCGATTGACCGGTTTCTGAAGTAAGGGGGATTGTTTTGGAGAAAGAATTGCTCACGCTCGGCATCGAGTCGAGCTGCGACGAGACGTCGGCGGCCGTGCTGAAAGGCGGGCGCACGATCCTCTCGAACATCATCTCGACGCAGATTCCCGTGCATCAGAAATTCGGCGGCGTCGTGCCGGAGATTGCTTCGCGCAAGCACATCGTGAACATCATGCCGGTCATCGATGAAGCCGTCAAAGAAGCAGGAGTGCAGCTTTCGGACATCGATCAAGTGGCCGTGACGTATGGCCCCGGCCTTGTCGGGGCGCTGCTCGTCGGCGTTTCGGCAGCGAAGGCGTTGGCGTTCTCGCTCGGCGTGCCGCTCATCGGCGTCAACCACCTCGAAGGGCATATCTTCGCGAACTTCCTCGCAGCGCCGGAGCTCGAGCCGCCGTTCATGGCGCTCGTCGTCTCGGGCGGGCATACGGCGCTCGTGCGCGTCAAGGATTACAACCATTTCCGGATGTTCGGCCAGACGCGCGACGACGCGGCCGGCGAGGCGTTTGACAAGATTGCCCGCGTGCTCGGCCTGCCATACCCCGGCGGCCCGCGCATCGACAAGCTCGCGCATGAGGGAAAGCCGACCATCGACTTCCCGCGCGCGCTCGAAGAGAAGGGCAACTACGAGTTCAGCTTCAGCGGCCTCAAGTCCGCTGTGCTGAACTACATCAACAGCGAGCGCATGAAGGGCCACGAGCTCAACCTGCCGGACATCGCGGCGTCGTTCCAGTCGTCCGTCGTCGAAGTTCTGACGCATAAGGCGTTTGAAGCGCTCGAAGCGTCCGGCCTCGATACGCTCGTGCTCGCGGGCGGCGTCGCGGCGAATTCTGCGCTCGAAGCGCGGCTGCGCGAAGGTGCGGCGAAACGCGGCGTGAAATTTTATTTCCCAGACCGCATTCTCTGCACAGACAACGCGGCCATGATTGCCTGCCGCGGCTACTATCAGGCACAGGCGGGCATGTACAGCGACCTCTATCTCAACGCTGTGCCGGGGCTCTCTTTGCAGGATGTCGGCGAGGACTGACAACGGTCGTATTTTATCTTGAAACGCAAGACAACGGTCATGTAAATTTTTTTAATCGTGATTTACATAACTGTTGTCTTTTTTTTGCTATAATGTGAGAGGTGAATCTATAGAACAAAGAAGGTGCATGTATGGCAGACATCATGTCCATCTGTCGAGAACATACGACGCTGACGGCGATGCAGCAGGAACTTTTGAAGCGGATGCTCGTCGTGTTCCCCTTTCTCGCCGACCTCGCGCATGCGCACGTGCGGCTCTATCTCGTGCGAAGCGATAAGAAATCGTTTGTCATCGCGGCGGAGCACTGGCCGCATACGGTTTATCTGACGCCGGAGGAGCCCTCAATCGGCGATGTCGTGCGCATGATCGAGGAGCCGCTTTTATGCCGCGCGATGCAGACGGGCCGATTCAGCCAGGGCAAGCGCGAGTGGAACTACGGCAGCATGATTGACATGATGGCCGAGCCCGTCTATGACGGCAGTACGATTCTCGGCATCGTCTGCTTTGAGACGACGAGCGAGAACCGCGCGATGGAGGGGTACAGCCGCCTGCTCGATGCGGCGCGGCTGCTCTTAAAAAGCGCGCGCAAGCATCTCGAACCTGCGATGTACCAGCACCTTTCGGCGAGCGACGGCATCATCATTACGGATCAGTTCAACCGCATCACGTTCGCGACGACGGCGGCGACGCGCATCTTCCGCGTGCTCGGCGTGCAGAGCCTCGTCGGCGGTCACCTTTTTGACCGCAAGATCACGCAGCACATCACGAAGGAGACGCAGGTCACGAGCCGCCCGTGGGAACGCGAAGTCGAGGTCGGCGGGCTCGTGCTCCTCGAGCGCGACCTGCCCATCAAGGAGGGCGGGCGGCTGCTCTGCCGCATCCTCGTCATCTCCGACCTCACGGAGGTGCGCGAGAAGGATCGCGAAATCCAGGTGCAGTCGGCTGTCATCCAGGAAATCCACCATCGCGTGAAGAACAACCTCCAGACGATTGCGAGCCTTTTGCGCATGCAGGCGCGGCGCTCGAAATCGCCCGATGTCAAGGCCGCGCTCAAGGAGGGCGTCAACCGCATCCTCTCCATCGCCATCGTGCATGAATTCCTTTCCGAGCAGGGGCATGCGACCGTCAATGTCAAGCAGCTCGCCGAGCAGATTTTCCATCTCGTCGCCATGAGCATGGTCGACCGCGACTTTGCGCTTGAGACGGATTGCGAGGGAGAGCCGCTGATCCTGCCGTCGAGCTACGCGAGTTCCATCGGCCTCGTGCTCAACGAGCTCGTGCTCAATGCGACGGAGCACGGTTTCGAGGGGCGCCATGCGGGACGCATCTGCCTCGCGATGCGCGAGGAGCCTGCGGGCTACGTGCTGACGTTTACGGACGACGGCATCGGCCTGCCCGAGGGATTTGACGCAGCGCATGCGCGCTCGCTCGGCGTCTCAATCATGCGGACGCTCATCGAGGGCGACCTCGGCGGCTCCATCCAGTACGACGGCGCCCCGGGCGGCGGCACGCGCGTCACGGTCGCGTTCCCGAAAAATCACAAGCCATCCGTTTGAAAGCGAGAAGATATTACAAGAGACCGAATGGAAGAGCAGAGAAATGGAGTGAAGGTTTCATGAAGAAGAAAAGCCTGCGCATCGTCATCGCGGACAACGAGTCCATCATCCGCATGGACCTCCGGGAGATGCTCGAGGACGCCGGTCATGAAGTCGTCGGCGAAGCCGTCGATGGCTGGCACGCCGTCGAGATTACGCGCTCGCGCCGGCCGGACCTCGTCATCATGGACATCAAGATGCCGGAAATGGACGGCATCACGGCGGCCAAGAAGATTTCTGACGAGAACCTCGCGCCCGTGCTGCTCCTGACGGCTTACAGCCAGCCCGAAATCGTCGACCGTGCGAAGGATTCCGGCGTGCTCGGCTACCTCGTGAAGCCCGTCGAGGAAGAAAACCTCTTTCCAGCCATCGAGATCGCGCTCTCGCGCTGGGAGGAGATGCAGAACCTCTCGGCCGAGCTTGACAAGGTCAAGGACACGCTCGAGATGCGGAAGACGCTCGACCGCGCGAAGGGCATCCTCATGGCCGTCCATCATCTGACAGAAAAGGAAGCGTACCGCCGCATCCAGCAGTATGCGATGGCGAAGCGCCTGACCGTCAAGGAGGTCGCGGAGGCCATTGTGCGGGCGGCGGTCAAATGAAATTCAAGCGATGCAACAAGGAGACGAAAATGTCTCCTTGTTTTTTTGACTTTTTTCGAAAAGGCGCTTGACATTTTGACTAAGACAGGGTACTATAGAGACTGTAGTTAGCACTCAGACCTAGTGAGTGCTAACAGATGAACCTGCAAACCATGTTAGGAGGAAGATATACATGATCAAGCCACTGGGCGAAAGAGTTGTCATTGAAGTTTCCGAAAGCGATGTCAAGACCGCGAGCGGCATCGTGCTGCCGGATACGGCGAAAGAGAAGCCGCAGAAGGGCACCGTCGTCGCTGTCGGCTCCGGCAAGCTCCTCGATAACGGCGAGCGCGCTGCGATGGAAGTCAAAGTTGGCGACAACATCATCTTCTCCAAATATTCGGGCACGGAAGTCAAAGTCGATGAGAAGGAATACCTCATCGTCCGCGAGTCCGACATCCTCGCTGTCCTCTGAGATTCAGAGTTTTGACGCGAGCCCATATCCATTGATTTTTCCGGAGGTAATATAAAATGGCAAAACAGATGCTTTTTGAAGAAGAAGCACGCCGGGCACTCGGCCGCGGCGTCGACGCTCTTGCGAACGCCGTGAAAGTCACGCTCGGCCCGAAAGGCCGCAACGTCGTGCTCGACAAGAAGTATGGCGCTCCGACGATCACGAATGACGGCGTCACGATTGCGCGCGACATCGAGCTCGAGGATCCGTTCGAGAACATGGGCGCACAGCTCGTCAAGGAAGTCGCTACGAAGACGAACGACATCGCAGGCGATGGCACGACGACGGCAACGCTGCTCGCTCAGGCCATGATTCATGAAGGCATGCGCAACGTCGTTGCCGGTGCGAACCCGATGATCATCAAGAAGGGCATCAGCAAGGCTGTTGACACGCTCGTCAAAGAGATCGAGACGAAGTCCAAGAAGGTCGAAGGCCAGGCAGACATCGCGCAGGTCGCAACGATTTCTTCTGCAGACGAAGAGACGGGCAAGCTCATCGCCGAGGCGATGGAGAAAGTCGGCAAGGACGGCGTCATCACGGTCGAAGAGTCCAAGACGATGAAGACGAACCTCTCCGTCAAGGAAGGCATGCAGTTCGACCGCGGCTACATCTCCCCGTACCTCGTCACGGATACGGACAAGATGGAAGCAGCACTCGACGATCCTCTGATCCTCATCACGGACCGCAAGATCTCCGCTATCAACGACATCCTGCCGATTCTCGAGCAGGTCGTCAAGTCCGGCAAGCAGCTCGCCATCATCGCAGAAGACGTCGATGGCGAAGCTCTCACGACGCTCGTCGTCAACAAGCTCCGCGGCACGTTCAAGTGCCTCGCCGTCAAGGCTCCGGGCTTCGGCGACCGCCGCAAGGCCATGCTCCAGGATATCGCAACGCTGACGGGCGGCACGGTCATCAGCGAAGAGCTCGGCCGCAAGCTGGATAGCGTCACGATCGAAGACCTCGGCCAGGCGCACAAGATGGTCTCCACGAAGGACGAGACGACGATCATCGGCGGCAAGGGCGACAAGAAAGCCATCGAAGAGCGCGTTGCCCAGATTAAGCAGCAGATCAGCAAGACGACGTCCGACTTCGACAAGGAAAAACTCCAGGAGCGTCTCGCAAAGCTCGCTGGCGGCGTCGCTGTCATCGAGATCGGTGCAGCAACCGAAGTCGAGATGAAGGACAAGAAATATCGCATCGAAGATGCCCTCAACGCGACGCGCGCAGCTGTCGAGGAAGGCATCGTCGCAGGCGGCGGCACGACGTTCATCGACATCCAGCCGGCCCTCGACAAGCTCGAAGTCTCCAGCGATGAGAAAGTCGGCGTCGACATCGTCCGCCGCGCCATCGAAGAGCCGGTCCGCCAGATTGCGGACAACGCCGGCCTCGAAGGTTCCGTCGTCGTCGAGAACGTCAAGAAGGCAGGCACGGGCCATGGCTTCAATGCGCTCACGAACGAGTACGTCGACATGATCCAGGCAGGCATCGTCGATCCGGCAAAGGTCACGCGTTCCGCCCTCCAGAACGCAGCCTCGATCGCTTCGATGGTTCTCACGACCGAGACCCTCGTCGCCGACAAGCCCGAAGAGCATCCGGCAGCTCCGGCCGCTCCGGCAGGCGGCATGCCGGGCATGATGTAATTTCCTGATTTTCAGGGATTGCTGATCCCATAAAAGCAAGGCATTCATCTTTTCGAAAGAGAAGGTGGATGCCTTTTTGGTTGCATGGGAGATAGGGATGGTTTATGATAGTATATATCAACGGATAGGAATGAATCTATGAGCAAGTATCAAAGGGGCAAGAACGATTGATGACATTAGATGAACTCCAGCCGGGCGAAGCGGCGCTCATCAAGGTCGTGCATGGCACGGGAGCGCTCAGGCACCATCTCTTGGACATGGGGCTGACGCCGCGGACGCACGTCGAGCTCGTGAAGCGGGCGCCGATGGGCGACCCGATCCAGGTGAAGGTGCGCGGGTACGAGCTGACGCTGCGGCTCGATGAGGCACGGCTTTTGACGATGGAGGGGCTGCACGACGAGGAAGCGGCGAACGTGCCGGCGGCGAAATGGCATTTCTCCATCCCGCATCCGGGCGTCGGCGAGTTCGACCGTGCGCCGAGCTACCATCATCACGACAAGGCAACGGAGATTCCCGAGGGCGCACCGATGTCGTTCGCGCTCGTCGGCAACCAGAACTGCGGCAAGACGACGCTCTTCAACCAGCTGACGGGTGCGAACCAGCATGTCGGCAATTTCCCAGGTGTCACGGTTGACCGCAAGGACGGGCAGATGAAGCTGCACCCCGAGGCGCGTGTGACAGACCTGCCGGGCATCTATTCTCTTTCGCCGTACTCGAATGAGGAAATCGTCACGCGCGATTTCCTGCTCCAGACGCATCCCGATGGCATCATCAACATCGTCGATGCGACGAACCTCGAGCGCAACCTCTATCTGACGATGCAGATCATGGAGCTCGGCATCCCGATGGTGCTCGCGCTCAACATGATGGACGAAGTGCGCGAAAATGGCGGTGCTATCCACATCAACGAGCTCGAGGCGACGCTCGGCATCCCGGTCATCCCGATTTCGGCGGCAAAAAATGAAGGCATCGCCGAGCTCGTCGACCATGCCGTTCATGTCGCACGCAATCATGAAAAGCCGATGCGCATTGATTTCTGCGCGGACAGCGATGACCCCGACGACCCCGTGGCCGCCGTCCATCGCGGCATCCATGCCATGGCGCATCTCATCGAGCCGCTCGCGGAAAAGGCAGGGCTGCCGATTCGCTTTGCGGCGACGAAGCTCATCGAGCATGATCCGCTCGTCGAGGCGAAGCTCCAGATTCCACCGGAACAGAAGCCGATTTATGACCAGATTTCGAAAGTCATGGAGCAGGAGAGCGGCCTCGACGCTGAAGCGGCGCTCGCAAACATGCGCTTCACGTTCATCACGGGCCTTTGCAAGGAAACGATTGTGCGGCCGCATGAGAGCAAGGAGCACAAGCGCAGTGCGCAGATGGATCGGTATCTGACGGGCAAGTATACGGCCATCCCGATTTTCATCGCCATCATGGGATTCATCTTCGTCATGACGTTCAATGGCATTGGTGCGCTCTTGACAAGCGGCATGGAGTGGATTGTCAGTGCCATCACGGATGCCATCGACGCAGGACTTACAGCGGCTGACGTGAACCCCGTCATGCATGCTCTTGTCATCGACGGCATCGTGCAGGGCGTCGGCACGGTCATCAGCTTCCTGCCGACGATTGTGACGCTCTATTTCTTCCTGTCCATTCTTGAGGATACGGGCTACATGGCGCGCGTCGCGTTCGTCATGGATCGGCTTTTGCGGCGCATCGGCCTTTCCGGCCGCAGCATCGTGCCGCTGCTCGTCGGCTTTGGCTGCTCCGTGCCGGCCATCATGGCGACGCGCACGCTGTCATCTGACCGCGATCGCAAGATGACGATTCTCCTGACGCCGTTCATGAGCTGCAGCGCGAAGCTGCCGATTTACACGCTGATCATCGGCGCGTTCTTCCCGCCGCAGTATCAGGCGCTCGTCATGATTTCGCTCTACATCCTCGGCATCTGCTGCGGCATTCTCTACGCGCTCGTCTTGGACCGCACGCGCTTCCGCGGCGAGCCGGTGCCATTCGTCATGGAGCTGCCGAACTACCGCATCCCGTCTGCGAAGAGCGTCGTGCGCCTCGTCTGGGACAAGTCGAAAGGCTTCGTGATGAAGGCGTTCACGATCATCTTCGCGGCGTCCATCGTCATCTGGTTCCTCCAGATGTTTGACGGCCAGCTCAATCCGGCCGCGACGCCGGACGAGAGCCTGCTTGCGAGCATCGGCCGCGCCGTCGCGCCGATTTTTGCGCCGCTCGGCTTTGGCGACTGGCGCGTGGCCACAGCCATCCTCACGGGCTTCACGGCAAAAGAGACGCTCGTCTCGACGTTGACCGTGCTCGTCGGCGAGGACGTCGCCGCGCTCCAGGCGCTCTTCACGCCGTTCACGGCGCTCGTCTTCCTGACGTTCACGCTGCTCTACACGCCCTGCGTCGCGGCCATCGCGACGGTCAAGCGTGAATCGGGGGGCAGGAACGCCGTCTATACCGTCGTCACGCAGTGCGCGATTGCATGGCTCGTCGCCTTCGTCGTGCATCTTTTCGGCACGGCAATCGGACTGCACTGAAAAAGAATTCCATCAATATTCGAGAAGGGAAAAGCGATATGGGAGAAATATCTGGCATCGAGGAGATCCGTCAGGCGATGGAGAACCTCTACCAGCGCGTGGTGGAGACGAAGAATCTCGATACAACGGAGATTGCAAGCGTCCTCGAGCCACTGTATCAGAAGCATGGATACCGTAAACAGGTGTCCGAGGGGGGGGAGACAACGACTCAGAATCCTTCTCTACCATGACGATGGTGTCGGCGATTTCATCAACTGTTCGCCAGCCATCCGCGAAGTGCGGCGCGTCTACCCCGACGCTGAGATCACGCTGCTCGTCTACCAGCGGAGCCGCGCGATGGCGCAGACCTGCCCCTATGTCGACCAGGTGCTCGTCGATGCGCGGAACTGCAACTGGCTTGACGCGCAGCAGATGTTTCGCTGGGACATCGATCTTGCGACAAAACTCCTGCCGATGCATTTTGACATCTGCTTCAACTTCATCACATGGGGGAGCTCTGTGCTGCTGTCGTATCTCTGCGGCGCGGCGCGACGCGTCGGCTTCGATCCTTCAGGCTTCGGCACATCGGGGCCGTTCGCGTACAACCATGTCGGCGGCTTTATAACGGATCGCGCGCCGTGTCGTCTGCGCCAGTCCCATTCGCTCTATCGCTATCTGCCGATGATCGAGTACATCACGGGACAGCCAACGGAAAACTGCAGGCCGGAGGTCTGGATTCTCGAGATGGAAAAGGAGCGATGGCAGGAGCGTCTCGCACAGGAAGGCGCGGGCGCGGATTGGATTGCCGTCGTGCTCGGCGGGACGGATGCACGGCGTCACTGGCCGGTGGCATCGTATGCCGAGCTTCTGCGGCACATCCTCGAAGAGGAAGGCGATGTCCGTTTCCTGATTCTCGGCGGCCCAGGAGACTAGGCTGATGGCGATGCGCTCGCAAAGGCGCTGCCAGAGCATCGGGCATGGAATCTTGCAGGCACGCTCGACTACCGCGAGTCGTCGGCGGCGCTGAGCTGCTGCCGCTGCTACATCGGAAACGATACGGGCCTGCTGCATGCGGCTGCCGCACTCGACCTTCCCGTACTGACGCCGAATTGCTACCCGATGGATCTGCAGCTTCAGGCAAATGCCGTACCCATCGTGCATTATCCCTATGGCGTGCCCGCCGTCATGGTACGCCCGACGGCGGCCCTGCCCGAATGCAAGGCCGCCAATGGAAGCGGGCTCAAGGACGCCTGGGGATGCACAAAGTCCGGCCATCCGCACTGCATCTTGCAGATCACGCCCGAGCTGATGCTGCGAGGCTACCATTTCCTTCAGGAAATCGTGCGGCGCGGCCAGAGGGATACGTTCTATTTCTACGAGACGGAAGACCCAGTGCATCAGGCAAAATCGCTCGGCATCCAGGCATTTTCTGACCTCAGGTTCAAATATTGATGCAGATTGACGAAAGCTCCTCCAGTGACGGAGGAGCTTTTTGACCTGTTTTTATAGGCGATGCCAGAGCCCCATGAGGCTCATGAGGAGATCTTTGGGCAAAAGTTTGGCCGCGAGGCGGTCGAAGAAGGAAACGGCATCGGGCGTGCAGACGCTGATGCCGTTTTTTGCTGCGCGGATCGAGCGGCGCGCGACGGTCTCGGCATCGGTCGGGAACGGGAAGTTCTTGAAGAGGCCCTGCGTGTCGGTTGCTTCGGCGCGGCTGATGAATTCCGTATCGCGGATCCAGTAGGGGCAGACGGTGGTCACGCCGATGCCTTGCGGTGCGAGGTCGTGGCCGAGCGAGCGCGAATACGAGAGCAGGAATGATTTCGTCGCGGCGTAGACGCCGACGCCCGGCACGGGCTGGAATGCGGCACATGAGGCGACGTTGAGGATGCAGCTGCCTGCGTTCATGAACGGCAGTGCGGCGGAAATCAAGCGCAGCGGCGCCGTGCAGTTGACCTGCACCATCTGCGCGAGCGTTGCGAGGGGAATTTCGCCTGCGCGTCCAATGCAGCCGAAGCCTGCACAGTTGACGAGCCAGCGGACTTCGGGCGTCTGGACGGCGGCGAGTTCGTCTTCGATGACGTGGGCGGCATCTTCGTCGGCGAGGTCGAGCGCGAGGACGCGTGCCGGGGTCTTGACGAGGCCCGCGATGGTCTGCAGGCGCTTTTCGCGGCGTGCGATGAGCCAGAGCTCGTCGAGTCCTTCGGCGTCGAGCAGGCGCGCATACCAGGCACCGAGCCCGCTCGATGCGCCCGTGATGATGGCGATGTTCATAGTGTTCCTCCCGTGCGGCATATCATTCCCAAAAGTTTCCTACATTATACCAAATATACAAATGACTTGCACGCCGACCGCGTATCGGGTAGAATAAGGAAGGAGCCTGAAAAAGGCTCCAGCTTTCGTGCACGCAAAAATGCAGAGGGAACGAAAGCGGAAAGAACCCCAAGGTACCAATTAGGTGGTGTTACAGTGAACGCAGTTTTCAACGTAGGCATCGATGTCGGCTCGACGACGATCAAACTCGTCGTGCTCGACAAGGCAAAGCAGATTGTCTACAAGAATTATGAGCGTCATTTTTCAGAAATCGGCCACGCGCTGCATGAGAATCTCGAATCGCTGAAGCAAGTCGTAGGCTCGCAGAAATTCAACTTCGCACTGACGGGCTCGGCCGGCATGGGCATCGCCCAGCGCATCGGCCTGCCGTTCGTGCAGGAAGTCATCGCCTGCGCGGCGGCGGTCAAGGAACTCATCCCGCAGACGGACACGGTCGTCGAGCTCGGCGGCGAGGATGCAAAGATCACGTACTTCGGTGCGGCGCCGGAGCAGCGCATGAATGGCGTCTGCGCGGGCGGCACGGGCTCGTTCATCGACCACATGGCGTCGCTTCTTTCGACGGATGCGAAAGGCCTCAACGACCTCGCGGCCAAGGGCAGGCAGATTTACACAATCGCTTCGCGCTGCGGCGTCTTTGCCAAGACGGACATCCAAGCCCTCATGAACGACGGCGCGGAGAAAGCCGACATCGCGCTTTCCATCCTGCAGGCCGTCGTGAACCAGACGATTGGCAACCTCGCGCAGGGGCGCCCGATTGACGGCCATGTCGCCTTCCTCGGCGGGCCGCTCCACTTCCTGCCGGAGCTTAAGAAGCGCTTCGTCGAGACACTCGGTCTCGACGGGGAGCATACGGTCGATGTTGATTACGGCAATTATTTCGTCGCGATGGGCGCCGCGCTCTCGGACGAAACGGAGACCATCGACACGGCACGTCTCGAAGATTCCATCCGCCGCGCAGAAGAAGCGGCGGCGGGCGAGACGCGCAAAGCGGATTTCACGCTGTTCGCGGATGAAGCGGACTACGAGGCTTTCAAGGCGCGTCATGACCGCGACAAGGTGCCGCGCGGCGATTTCGAGCACTACGAAGGGCCGGTCTATCTCGGCATCGACGCAGGCTCGACCACGACGAAGATGGCCGCCATCGGCAAGGATAAGGAACTCTTGTACACGGCGTATGGCAGCAATCACGGTTCGCCACTCAAGAGCGTTGTTTCGGAGCTGCAGGACTTTTACAAGGTGCTGCCGGAAAAGGCATATGTCGCCGGCTGCATGACGACGGGCTATGGCGAGGCCATCGTGAAGGCCGGCGTCCATGCGGATGGCGGCGAGGTCGAGACATTCGCGCATCTGCGTGCGGCGCAGGAATTCTGCCCCGAGGTCACGTTCGTGCTCGACATCGGCGGGCAGGATATGAAGTGCTTCTTTGTCAAAGACGGCAGCATCGGCAACATCACGCTCAACGAAGCTTGCTCGGCCGGCTGCGGCTCGTTCATCCAGAACTTCGCCGAGGGCCTGCACATGACGCCGGCCGAGTTCGCAAAGCTCGCCATCGGCTCGAAAGCGCCGGTCGACCTCGGCACGCGCTGCACGGTTTTCATGAATTCGAAAGTCAAGCAGGCGCAGAAAGAGGGCGCGGAGGTCGCTGATATTTCGGCGGGCATCGCGTTCTCCGTCATCAAGAATGCACTGTTCAAGGTCATGCAGCTCAAGGACGTGCGCACGCTCGGCGACCATATCGTCGTGCAGGGAGGCACGTTCTATAACGATGCCGTGCTGCGCTGCATGGAAAAACTGCTCGATCGCGACGTCATTCGTCCCGACATCGCTGGCATCATGGGCGCGTATGGCGCGGCCATCCTCGCGCTCGAATCGGGCAGTGAGCAGTCGTCGCTTCTCTCAGCAGACGAGCTGCAGCATTTCGACGTGCAGACGAGCTCGTACCGTTGCAAGGGTTGCGGCAACAAGTGCCTGATCACGATGCAGAAATTCCCGGATGGCGGCAAGTATTTCACGGGCAACCGCTGCGAACGCGGCATCGGCGGCAAGAAGCCGGACGAGGACGAGACGCCGAACATCTACCAGTACAAGTACCGTCGTCTGTTCCGCTACTACGAGCCGCTCGAACATCCGACGCGCGGCACCATCGGCATTCCGCGCGTGCTGAACATGTACGAGGACTATCCGTTCTGGTTCACGTTCTTCACGTATCTCGGCTACCGCGTGCAGATTTCGGGCAAATCGACGGCCAAGATGTACTATAAGGGCATGGCGACCGTGCCGTCTGATTCACTCTGCTACCCGGCAAAGATTGTCCACGGCCACATCATGGATCTCATCGAGAAGGGCGTCACGAAGATTTTTTACCCGTGCGAACCCTATAACATGGTCGATGAAGAGCATCCGTCGGAAAATCACTACAACTGCCCGATTGTCGCGTCGTATGCGGAAAACATCCGCGGCAATATGGACATCCTGCGCGAGAAGAACATCGATTTCATCCAGCCGTTCCTGCCCATCAACGACGAGAAGCGCATGGCGGAGCGCCTCGTGGAGGCGCTCAAGGATGAAAACCTGCCGAAGGACGAAATCGTCGCGGCGGTCGATGCGGCTTACAAGGAACTCGCGCAGTACCGTCAGGACGTGCGCGACTATGGCGCGAAGATTCTCGAGCGCATCGAGCAGTCGGGCGAACATGCCATCCTGCTCGTCGGCCGTCCGTATCATATCGATCCAGAAATCAACCACGGCATCCCAGAGATGATCCAGAGCTACCATCTGCCGATTCTTTCCGAGGACGCTGTCTACCATATGCCGGTCAAAGGCGGGGCGCTCCATATCGTCAACCAGTGGAGCTATCATGCGCGCCTCTATCATGCAGCGCAGTTCGTCTGCGAGCATCCGAACATTACGCTGATTCAGTTCAGCTCGTTCGGCTGCGGCCTCGATGCTATCACGACGGGGCAGGTGCGTGACATCCTCGAATCGCATGACCGCATCTACACGATGATCAAGCTCGACGAGGTCTCGAATCTCGGCGCGGCCCGCATCCGCCTGCGCTCGCTGATGGCGGCGCTGGCCCGTCGGAAGCCTGTGTCATGGCATCCCGTCACGCCTATCGAGCGCCCGCATTTCACGGCGGAGTGCAAGAAGACGCATACGATTCTCGCGCCGCAGATGGCACCGATTCACTTCGAGCTCATCGAGAGCGTCATGCAGGATTTTGGCTATCAGGTCGTCGTGCCGCCGATGCCGGACAAGGCCGCCATCGACCTCGGCTTGTGCTATGTCAACAACGACATGTGCTATCCTTGCATCGTCGTCGTCGGCCAGCTGCTCGCGGCGCTGAAATCCGGCAAGTACGATGTCGATCACACGAGCATCGCCATGTTTCAGACGTGCGGTGCCTGCCGTGCGACGAACTATATGAGCGTGCTGCGCTCGGCGCTGAAATACGCGGGCTACGGGCAGGTGCCGGTCTTCGCCGTGCACGGCCTGCCCGAGGAGACGGATGATTTCCATCTCACGCGGCCGATGCTGATTGCGGCGATCAAGGCGGCGATTTTCGGCGACATCCTGCAGAACGTCAAGAACCGCATGCTGCCGTACGAGCTGCAGAAGGGCGAGACGATGCGCCTCTACCACAAGTGGATGGACATCTGCAAAGACGTCGTGCGCGATGGCGGCTACTTCAAGTTCCAGCGCACGGTCAAGCAGATGGTGAAGGAGTTCGACAACATCCCGATTGACGAAAAGCTCTGGAAGCCGAAAGTCGGCATCGTCGGCGAGATTCTGGCGAAATACCATCCTGTCGTGAACAACCACATCGAGGAAGTCCTGATCGGTGAGGGCGCAGAAGTCGTCATGCCGGACTTTGTGGATTTCTTCCTCTACTCGGCATTTGATGCCATTGTGAAGCATCGCCTGCTCGACGGCGCGAAGAAGCCGAGCTTCTTCAGCCGCATGTTCATCAATGTCATCAATTTCTATCGCCGTCCGATGCGCAAGGCGATGCTGCACAGCCGCCATTTCCGCGCACCACACAAGATTGACGAGACGGCGCGTCTCGCAGAGCGCCATGTCAGCCTCGGCAACATGGCGGGCGAGGGCTGGTTCCTGACGGGCGAGATGGTCAAGCTCATCGACGAAGGCGTGCCGAATGTCGTCTGCCTCCAGCCGTTTGGCTGCCTGCCAAACCACATCACGGGCAAGGGCGTCATGCACGAGCTCCGCGAAAGCTACAAGGGCGCGAACATCACGGCCATCGACTGCGATGCGGGCTCGTCGGAAGTCAACCAGCTCAACCGTCTCAAGCTCATGCTGTCCGTCGCGAAAGAGCGCGGGCCCGAGGGCGATTTCGCCACGTATGAACCGCAGGCCATGGGAGGGCCGCGTCCATGAGCGCGCAGGTCATCGGTACGCCGGGCGAAGTGCCATCGTGGTCTGCACGAGAGGAGGGGAGCCGCATGGAGAAGCGTCACCGCAGAGCGACGAGCCATGTCAGCGCAGATGACCGCCGCATGGGACGGCGGCAGGGCATCTCGTTCCTGCTCGGCTTCCTGCTGTTCCTCGGCTGCTTCGGCGTCTATTTCGCCTCGCAGACGGACTACGTGCAGAAAAGCTGGCTCTATCCGTATCCCTATCGCGAGACCGTCGAGCATTACGCGCGCACCTATGGCGTGGACAGCAGTCTCGCGGCCGGCGTCATCCATGCCGAAAGCCGCTTCAAGAGCGACGCGCAGTCGCATCGCGGCGCCGTCGGCCTCATGCAGCTCATGCCTGACACGGCGGAGTGGATTGCGGGGCAGGTGGACAACGACTACCATTGCTCTCTCGCAAAGCTCCAGGAGCCCGATACGAACATCCGCTATGGCATCTGGTATCTTGCCTCGCTCCAGCGTGAGTTCGACGGCAACGACATCCTCGCCCTCGCCGCCTACAACGCCGGTCGCGGCAACGTGCAGGAGTGGATGACGCAGTACGGCTGGCAGCAGGACTTCAACAGCGTCGAATCCATTCCCTACGCCGAAACGCGCGAATACGTCACGCGCGTGCTCAAATACCAGAAGAAATACAAGACTCTCTACGCACCTCATTCAGAAGGATTCCTATCGGCGTCCGTGCGCCCATGATCTGCATTGGTGAAGAGGGCCCGACGGTTCTCTTTTTCAGCCCCCCTCATTGAGGGGGGAGGGCCGCTTGCGGCAGGGGGAGTAGTGCGAAGGTACGACATGACAATACACACAATCGTATCTGCGAAGGTACGATCTAGGGGGATAAAGATACAATGAAGAAAATCCGCAAGGCCGTCATCCCGGCGGCTGGCTATGGCACACGCTTCCTGCCTGCCACAAAGGCAACACCGAAAGAAATGCTGCCCATCGTTGACAAGCCGACCATCCAGTACATCGTCGAAGAAGCGCTCGCGAGCGGCATCGAGGACATCCTGATCGTCAGCGGCCACGGCAAGCGCGCCATCGAAGACCATTTCGATTCGGCGCCCGAGCTCGAGGCGGAGCTTCGTCGCAAGGGGAAGACGGAGCTCCTGCGCCTCGTGCAGGAGACAGCGGCCATCAAAGTCCATTACATCCGCCAGCAGTACATGCGCGGCCTGGGCGACGCCATCCTCTGTGCGAAAGCGTTCATGGGCGACGAACCATTTGCCGTGCTGCTCGGCGACGATGTCGTCTACCATCCGGAAAAGCCGGCGCTCCAGCAGCTCATCGAAGTCTACGAAAAGACGGGCGGCTCCGTGCTTGGCTGCCAGCAGGTGCCGGACGAGAAAGTCTCGTCGTATGGCATCGTTGCAGGCGAGCAGGAGCCCGGAGACCAGCGCCTCATGCGCGTGCATGACATGGTGGAAAAACCGGAACTCCAGGATGCTCCGAGCCGCTTCGCCGTGCTCGGCCGCTACATCATCAAGCCGGAAATCTTCCACATTCTCGAAAACACGAAGCCAGGCAAGGGCGGCGAGATTCAGCTGACAGACGCGCTCAAAGTCCTCGCGAAGCAGGACGCCGTCTATGCCTACGATTTCGAAGGCCAGCGCTACGACCTCGGCGACAAGCTCGGCTTCCTCAAAGCCACGGTCGAGTTCGCCCTGCGCCGCGAAGACCTCGGCGAACCCTTCCGCGCATATCTGAAGGAAATCACTTCCAAAGGCATCTGACCATGCAAAAAAAATCGAAGGCGAATCTCGCCTTGGCCATCAGCGCCGCCGGTTTTCTGGGAACCCTCCCGGCCGGCGGCTTCTTTGGAGGCCTCATCCATCACGGCTTTCTCGCGGCGACGATCGGCGGCCTTGCCGACTGGTTCGCCGTCACGGCCATCTTCCGCAAGCCCCTCGGCATTTCGTACCGCACGGACATCCTGCGTCGTAACCGCGGCCGCATCATGGATGCGCTTGTGACGTTTGCGAGCGATGACCTGCTGTCGGTCGAAAACATCATGCAGGTCGTGCGTCAGCAGGAGATGGCGGCGCTGCTCGTCGACTATCTCGAACATCGCGGCGGCCACGAGCGGCTGAGGCAGGTCGCCCGCGACGTCGTCCTGAAGGCTGTCAACACCATCGACACGGCGCGCGTCGCGGATGAAGTCGCGCCTGCCCTGCAGGACAGCTTGCGGGAAATCCCGCTCGAAAACGTCTTTGCCGACGTCCTGCGCCTGCTCGCTGAAGAGCAGCACAGCCGGCCGCTCCTCCTGACGTTCTTCCAGATTGCCGGCCGTGTACTCGAGAGCCCGGTGCTCCACGACGTGCTGCTTGAAAACATCGGGAAGCTGCGTCGCGCCTACGAAAAGGATTCGCCCGGCCGCGCGTTCGTACTCTCGACGCTCGGTCTCACGGATGAGCGCATCACAGAGATTCTCTGCGAACGGCTCGGCCGCAAGGTGCGCGAACTTTCGGATGGCGAGACGGAGGCATATGCCTCGTGCAAGGCGGACTTCGAGACACTATTGATTTCCCTGAGTCACGACGAGACATTGATTGCGGCACTTGCTGCATGGAAAGAAGAACTTTTGCAGGGCATCGACCTGCGTCCGTTCCTCGCCTCCTGGCTCGAGCAACATGTCAAGGGCATTCACCCTTTTTGGATGGATGCGCTCGACCGCTTCGTCGACCGCAAGATTGGCGAATTCGAGCAGTCGGCACCGTGGCAGCGCCGCTTTGACAAGCTCGTCAAAGACTTCCTCGAAGACGAGCTCCGCAAGCATCACGATGCCATCCCCGGCCTGATCCGCGAGCGCCTCGACGAGATGTCGGATGACGACCTCGTGACATTTGCCGAGGCCAAAGTGCAGGACGACTTGCAGATGATCCGCATCAATGGCGCCGTCGTCGGCTCGCTCGTCGGCATGGGGCTCTACATCCTCGTCGAGCTGGCAGAAAGAGGGTGGGGTTGATGTCATTCCTCTGGAAAGACTGGAACAAGGCTGACAAGACACTGCTCGCAGCTTTCGCGACATTCCTGATGGCACTTGCGACGCATCTCTATTGTCCGGGCAATCGCGTGGCGGAAGGCTTCCTGTTTTGCGCCGAGGCCGCGCTCGTCGGCGGCATCGCCGACTGGTTCGCCGTGACGGC
Source organism: Selenomonas sp. (assembly GCA_022773585.1). Lineage (GTDB taxonomy): Bacteria > Bacillota > Negativicutes > Selenomonadales > Selenomonadaceae > Selenomonas_C. Next base: position 22,846 of record JALEZZ010000048.1, read on the forward strand.
TCTCTTCCGCAAACCGCTCGGCTTTCCGTATCATACGGCCATCCTGCCGCGCCGCCGCGCGGCCTTTGTCAAAGCGTCCGTGACGATGGTGCAGAAGGAATTCTTCTCGCGCCGCAAGATCTTTCGTCATCTCGAACGGCTCCACCTGCTGCCGATGCTGCTGTCGTGGCTCCAAGCGCCCGAGACGAAAGAGCGTTTGACGCATCAGATGATTCATTACATGCGCGACTTCCTGCTGCGGCAGGATGCTGCGGCGCAGGCAGAGGCCATCGCTGCGCAGGTGCGCGAGGCATTCGAAGGCGTCGAGCCGGAAGCGTTCTTTGCAGGCATCGGCCGCTGGCTGCAGGATAGCGGCCGCGACCATGCGGCGCTTGCGCGCATCGCGGCGCAGCTTCGTCCGCGGATCGAGGCGGACGAGACGCGGACTGCCATTTTCCACATGCTCGAATCGTATGAAAAAGAGCGTGCGGGCGGCACGCTCGGCCTCTTCATGGCGGGGCTCGCCGAAGCGCTCGGCCTCGTCGACCTCGAAGAAGCATCTGCCATCATCCAGCGCCAGCTGCTCGCGATGGCAGACGAACTCGGTGAAGAAGGCTCGCCGCTTCAGGAGAAAGTCCTCGAACTCATCTATGAGCAGGCTGCCGTGCTGAACAGTGATGCGGAGTTTCATCTCATGGTGCACAAGCTCAAGGACAGCATCGAAGGCGAGCTTCCCATCGAGGATGTCGCGCTTTCGGCCATCCAGCATTTGCGTGAACACTTCGCCGAAGACAAGGCGCGTTCTGTCGATCCGCTCGAAGAACACCTGCCGATGCTGCACTCACGCCTCGCCGAGATTCTCGAGGCCGAGTACGACCGCGCGATTGCGCTGATGGAGACGGATGAAGAGCTCCGCCACACCGTCGGCCATTTCCTCTACGACCTCATCGCGCGCTCCGCGCTCCACGCGCAGACACTCGTCGGTGTCATCGTCGAGAGTGTCCTCGGCCGCCTGACCGACGAGCAGCTCAACCACCTCGTCTACGACAAAGTCGAGCCCGACCTCCTCTGGATCCGCATGAACGGCTCCATCGTCGGTGCCGGGATTGGGCTCGCGATGTATCTGCTGCTCCTGCTGGCGCATTGAGAGATCGAATTGGAAAAGGACTGTTGCAATGATATGCAGCGGTCCTTTTTTCGTGACCATTTGAGGACGATAGTCTGCGATGTCTTGCACGGGGGGGGCAGATGTGCTACGATAAAAGAAAAATCACGCACCAAGGAGGGGATTGCGATGTCGATGGTGATACGGAATGATAGGGGAGCACTCCATGCATTGAATCAGGTGGATCGAAATGCGAATGTGCTCGGGGAGAGCCTGAAGAAAGTTTCTTCTGGCATGAAAATCAATAGTGCGAAGGACGATGCCTCGGGATTTGCCATTTCGGAGCGGATGCGCGTACAGATTCGTTCGCTCGCGCAGGATGACCAGAACGTTCAGACAGGAAAGTCGCTGTTGCAGGTTGCAGATGGTGCGATTGCAAATATCACGGAAGAACTGCGCTCTCTCAAGGAACTTGCAATCAATGCAGCGAATGACTCGAATACTGACCTCGATCGCGCGACAATTCAGAAAGAATTCGACCAGCGTCGAGCTCAGATTGACGACATCGCTTCGACGACGAATTATAATGGCAGGATACTCTTGGATGGGACGTATCGGCGGTCGAGCCAGTCTACCGTCCAAAGCACAGTAATGGCGAGGTTTGTCAGTGCTACTGGCTCCTACGTTACCAGTAATCAACTGACTGGCCTTTTCCAAGGAGGAACCCCTACATCCCTTATTGGTGCTGGGTACGGCGTTCGTGCTTGGGCGGACGGTCTCCCTGGGCTCCAATACAATGCGCAAATGTGTACCAATACTCTGGCTGCTAAAGTCATTCTTGACTTTTCCAGAGCGACTATCAATGGTCGCGCTCCTACCGTACCGGCAGATTTCGATCAGCAAGGATTCACTATGATGTGCCAATATGGACCTGCTTGTCCCGAGTTCATCAGCATTCGATTTGATGCATCTCAACCCATTGGGCAGGGGCAACTTCTTACAGATCCAATAGATACTTCTACCTATTTGCACCATGAATATGTTGTTGGCATTTCCGATGCTACATCAATAAATGATGTTGAGCGTGCTGTTTTTGAGGGCATAAAAAAGGCTCAATCACAAAACCTGTGGGATGAATAGTTCCAAGGTATAATTCATGTTGTAAAAAACGAGGACATCCTATACGATGTGGATATGCATCTCGCAAATGTAAATCCACACAAAGGAATGTCCTCTCTATGGAT
>JALEZZ010000072.1 GCA_022773585.1 Selenomonas sp.
CAAGGAGCAGCTGAAGGAGGCCTATGCCAGCAGGAATGAGGCGCGCATGCAGGAGTTTATCACAAAGATTCTGGACCTCTGCGCCAACAGCGGCAACAAGCACATGGCGTGGTTCTGGAGGCTGCTGGTGCGCCACTTTGACGGAATCACCTCGCATGCGACCTACCATATCTCAGCAGGGAAAATTGAGGGCATCAACAACAAGATCAAGACGTTGCGCAGGCAGGCCTATAGATATCCTGACGATGAATACTTCTTCTTGAAGCTCATCGACATGAGTCGCCATTGACTCGCTGTGCATCATTCATCCCACAGAAAAAATGATTGAGCCAAAATTTACGCTACCATTCTAGCACGAATTGAGACCGGTGGAAAGAGGAAATCATTTAAGCTGGGCGATTGTCGCGCCCGTGCCGCCGTCCGTCTGGTCGGCAAATTGGAACGAAAGGACGCTGGCATGATGCTTGAGGTATTCCTGCACACCCTTGCGGAGCGCGCCCGTTCCCTTGCCGTGAATGATCAGGATTTCGCTGAGGCCCGCGATCTGCGCGTCGTCGATAAACTTCGACAGCACGCTTTCGGCTTCGTCCACCATGAGGCCGCGGATGTCGATTTCACGACGTGCCGTCGATGTCTTGTCGAGGAGTTCCGTCGTGCCACGCGCCTGGCGGTAAACGCCTGTGCCGCCATTTCCAGCGGCTGCACATTTCGCGCCTTTTGTCTTCTTGCCGATGCCCGCAACAGCGCCATTCATGAGCGTCTCTCCCCTGCCCGCTTCGCCGCCGTGGCCGAGGAAGCGGCAGGCCGACACCTTGAGGTTCGTGCGCAGGCTGCCAATCTGCACGGTGAGCTCGCGGCCGCGGATCTCGAGGACGCTGCCCTTCTGGTCGAGCTTCGGCACGTAGATCGTGTCGCCAGTTTTCAGCGTCTTGAGGTCGATGCGGCGGCCGAGGTGCTTCTGGCCGACGATGCCCGGACGCGCCTTTTCTGCTGCTTCGTTGAGGCGGCGGCGCGCTTCCTGCATGGCTTCCTGACGCGCGTGGATGCCCTGGTCGTCAAACTGCTTCTTGAGCGATTCGATGATTTCTTCCGACTCGCGGCGCGTACGGCGCACGAGGGCCGCGCTTTCCTGCCGCGCCTTCTTGATGAAGTCGCCCTTCTTCTTGTCGAGCGCGGATTTCTCAGCATTGACTTTCTGTTCGAGCGATTTGACATGGCGTTCGCGCTCGGCGAGGTCGGCGTTCATCTGCTCGTAGAGCATCTTCTGCTGCTCGAGCTCGCCGACGACGTTTTCAAACTGCGCGTGGTCGGCACGGATGAGCTCCTGCGCACGCAGGATGACGGATTCCGCGAGGCCGAGGCGCTGGCTGATGGCAAATGCGTTGCTCGCGCCCGGAATGCCGATGAGCAGGCGGTACGTCGGCCGCAGGCTCTTCGTGTCGAATTCGACGCAGGCATTCTCGATGCCGGCGCGCGTGTAGGCAAACGTCTTGAGTTCCGAATAATGCGTCGTCGCGACCGTCGCGGCATGGATGGCGAGCAGCCGTTCGAGGATGGCCATGGCGAGTGCCGCACCTTCCTCCGGATCCGTGCCCGCACCGAGTTCGTCGACGAGGACGAGGTCATCAGGGCCGACATTTGCGAGAATCGAAACGATGTGTGTCATGTGCGCGGAAAACGTCGAGAGGCTCTGCTCGATGCTCTGCTCGTCGCCGATGTCGGCGTAGACATTCTGATAGACGGCAATCGTCGAGCCCTGTTCGACAGGCAGGAAGCAGCCGCTCTGCGCCATGAGGACCATGAGGCCGAGCGTCTTCATGCTGACGGTCTTGCCGCCGGTATTCGGGCCCGTGATCAGCAGCATCTTGTATTTGCCGCCGATTGCGATGTCGATGGGTACAACCTTCTGCGGATCGATGAGCGGATGGCGCGCGCCCTTGAGATCCGTGATGCCTTCGGCGCTGAGCTTCGGCTCCGTTGCATGCATGCGCTCGGCAAGGCGGGCTTTGGCAAAGGCGAAGTCGATTTCCGCAAGGATGCGGGCATTTTCCATCAGCGCGTCCCGCTGCTTTCCGATGTCGCGCGTCAGGGATTTCAGGATGCGCGCGATTTCCTGCTGTTCGGAGAGCGTCAGCTGCTTGATGTCGTTGCCAGCATCGACGACGGACATCGGTTCGATGAAGAGCGTCGAGCCCGTCGCGGACTGGTCGTGCACGATGCCAGGCACGAAGCGGCGCGCGTCGGCCTTGACAGGCAGCACGTAGCGGCCGTCGCGGACCGTCACGATGGCTTCCTGCAGATGCTTCTGAATCTGCGGCGCGTGCAGCAGCGATTCGATGCGGTCCTTGATATGCGCTTCGGCGGCCGCGCGCTCGCGGCGGATGCGCGAGAGCTCGACGCTCGCGTCGTCGCGGAGCTCGCCGCGCTCGTCGATGGCATTGTCGAGGCTGCGTTCAAGCATCGTGAGGATTTCGAGGTTTTGCGCCTGCTCTTTGAGCATCGGTGCTTCAACCTCGAGCTCGCCGAAAAAGCGCTTGACGGCACTCGTCGCGTAAAGCATGCTGCGGACGTCCATGAGTTCGTCGAGCGTGAGGCTCGCGCCGAGCTTTGCTTTCTTGAGGCAGGCGCGCAGGTCGCGGATGCCGCCGAGCGGCGGCGCCCCGAAGCCTGCGATGCGCACAGCCTCAGCCGTCTCATCGAGGCGGGACTGCACCTCTGCGGCATCCTCCGACGGCGTGATGGAGCCTGCGAGCTCCTTGCCAAGGATCGAGGATGCGCAGTCCGCGAGCATCGTGCGGATACGGCCGTATTCGAGAACGTGATATACTTCTTGTTCCAATGAATTCTCCTTTAATATTGTGCGCCTTTTTCGGCGGGGGCTCCGACGCCGCGGAAGTAGTGGCCGCGCGTGAAGTCTTTCCCCTCCAGCGCCGTGATTTTGTCGATGACAGCCGCGAAGGCGCTCTCGCTCATGCCGAGCACGCGGCCGTAGTTGTGGACGATGGCTGCGAGCGCCTGCGGCGTATACGAGCGCCCGTCGATGCGGATGCGGGCGATGCCAGCCGAGCGGAACGCAGGCAGATGCGGCAGCATTGAGAGCGGGCGGCTGTTGAGGATATGCATGTGGCAGAACTGGTCGCAGACAATCGGGAAATCAATGCCTTTGCGGTCGCGAAGCGCGTACTTGCCGCGCACGCAGGGCATCGTGCAGCCCGGGACGCCGGACGAGGGATTGCCCTTTCCTGCTCCCTCGGATTTTGCCTTTTCCGACGTGCCGAGGAAGCTGCCGAGGACGCAGTATTCCGAAACCATGAGTTCGAGCGGGCCGTGGACGACGCACTCGAGCGGCAGAGAGGAAAGGTCCGCAAGGCGGCGAACCTGCTCGAGCGTGAGCTCTGGGGAGAGCGTCACGGCCTCGACTCCCTGCGAGGCAAAGAACGCCAGCGTTTCGCGGTTCGCCGCGACGAGCGCTGTATCCGTGCAGACAGGCAGGCCCATCGATTTCGAAGCCGAGAGTATGCCGATGTTCTGGACGTAGACGCCATCGGGCGCAAGTGACTGTGCAGCATCGAGGATGGCCTGCACCTGCGGGAAATGGACGCTGCGGACGATGCGCGGCGTATTGAAGTAGATGCGTTTTCCCTCGCTGCGGACGAGGCGGAGTGCATCTTCATAGCGCTGGGGGCCGAGGGCTTCGTGGCAGTAGGAATCGCCGCCAAAAAGAATGGCGTCAGCACCAGCGGAAAGTGCGGATTTTGTTTGGTCGAGGGTATCGGTAGAAACAACCAATTCAAGAGACGGAGAACCAGCAAATTTTGGCTCCCTCCTAGAGGGAGCTGTCAGCGAAGCTGACTGAGGGAGTCTCACAAGATGGGCAGTTTCGATTCTGGATTGCTGGTTACGCGGGACAGAAAGCTTCTTTTGAGCCCCGCGTAAGGATGCAGTCGCACTTCTCATACGACCATCTTGTGAGACTCCTTCCGCCCCCTTTGGGGCCACCTCCCTCTGAGAGGGAGGCAAATTTGCAGAGCGGTCGAAATCATGAAGGCGCGCCGCTTCCAGCAATTCAACGGCTTTCTGGCGTGCCTTGTTGATTTCGCTCATCGGAAACATGACGTTTTCGTCGATAGCCGTTTCAAGGGCGCGCAGCGAGAAGACGCTCGTGCCGAGACGGTCGATCTGCTTGCGGACGGTTTCTTCCGTCAGCGGGCGCTTTTTCGCGGGTTCGCCGAGGAATTCCGTCGCGGCTTCTGCATGGTGGCCGTCGGCGTCGGTCATGGAGACCGTGAGCGGCTGGCCAAGGCGGGCTGTGACGGCGACGTCGACGGGGATGCGGCGAATCGGGGCACCGCTCGTGTAGAATCTCTTGGCCTCGGCCATGAGGCGAACGTCGTAGACGCGGAAGACACGGTCGTGCGGATGGACGGTGTTCTGCATGTGAATCGTCACGTCCTGCCCTGCCTCGGCGTGGTCGATGGTGCGTCCCTCAGCGTCCTGCATATCCTGGACACGCGACGTGACGCGGCCGCCGACTTTGACCCAGATGACGAGGTCGTCATCCACGTTGAGGTCGCTCGCGAGGTGGAGCGTGGCGCGACGGGCAGCTTTGTCATACGAGACAATGCGTCCAGCGAGGTGGCCGCGATTGTTCGGCTTGCGGTCGCTGATCATCGTGCGGCCCGGGCGTCCTTCGAGATAGGCCGTCGTGAAGTCGCGGTTGAAAATCTGCGCGAGGCGGTCATGTTCTTCCTGGGTAGGAGCAGATTCGTTGACGCACCCGCGCGATGATACGGCGTGCGGATTGGTTTGTCGTGCAGGGGACTCCCCCTGCCCTTCGGGCCCTCCCCCCACTTGGAGGGGGGCAGAATGAGAAGAGAGGATGCGGTCAAGTACAGCTCGATATGTCTTGACAACCGTCGCGACGTATTCGGGCTTCTTCATGCGGCCCTCGATTTTGAGCGACGAGACGCCGGCGTCCACGAGCTGTGGCAGGAGGTCGAGCGTATTGAGGTCTTTGGGCGAAAGCAGGAAATTTCCTGCCGTGTCTCCAAGGACGTCTTCCCCTTTTTCATCGACAAGCGTATAGGGCAGACGGCAGGGCTGGGCGCAGCAGCCGCGGTTGCCGCTGCGCCCGCCAATCATGCTGCTCATGAGGCACTGGCCCGAGTAGCAGACGCAGAGCGCGCCATGCGTGAAGGTCTCAACTTCAGTGTTCGTCCCCGCGACGATTTCGCGGATTTCCGGCAGCGAGAGCTCGCGCGACAACACGACACGCGAAAAGCCGAGCGCTTCCATGGCACGGGCGCCTTGGACGTTGTGAATCGTCATCTGCGTGCTCGCATGGAGCGGCAGGTTTGGCGCGCATTCGCGGGCGATTTTCGCAACGCCGAGGTCCTGCACGAGTGCGGCGTCTGCGCCGACTTTCTCAAGGAACTGCAGGTAGCGGCGCACGTCGTCGAGCTCTTCGTCGAGCACCATCGTATTGACCGTGACATGGATATGGACGCCGCGCAGGTGAGCAAAGCGGATGGCGTCCGCGAGCGCGTCAGCGTCAAAGTTGTCTGCATAGGCGCGCGCGCCAAACTGGCTGCCTGCGAGGTAGACGGCATCTGCCCCAGCCTCGACAGCAGCGATCAGCGACTCCCGGCTTCCGGCCGGCGCCAATAATTCGATCAAAAAGGATTCCTCCAGTCATTTGTTCGTTTCCGTTCGAATATGCTTTCCTTATCTTAACAAGGTCGCGGCAGGATTGCAATATGTTGTTGTTTTTTCGATGCCCGCATAAATTGCAATCCTGCATTACATGCGCTGTGCTTGTGAGACTCCTTCCGTCAGCTTCGCTGACAGCTCCCTCTGAGAGGGAGCCGAAAAAACGAGCCGAAGGTTTTTCCTTCGGCTCGAATATTGTTGGGGTTCTTTGTTTTATGCGGCCGGCCAAGAGAGGGCTTCCGCACCCTCGGGCGTCCGGACCTGTGCGTTGTAGGCGAGGCTCAGGCGCGTTGCCTTCGCGACTTCTGCAGGCGTGGAAGCGGGATCGCGGCGGATCTCATAGACGCCATGCGAGGCCTGCTTGACAGCGAATGACTGCGGCGTGTGCAGCTGGAGCTCGACGGGGACGCCGTCCGGGCTTTCAAGCTGGACATTGACGCCCTGGTAGTATTTGCCGCCCCAGGAATTGTTGAACTTCTCGACCGTGTAGCCGGACGACGTGAGCTGGCTGAGGACATTCGGCACAGCCTCCTGATAGCGGTCGGCGTCAATCGTCAGCGTGTAACGCAGGACGTCGTGGATGTTTTTCGCGGCGACTTCGAGTGCGATGTCCTGTTTTTCGGCGTCGCTCTCGATCTTGCGTATGAGGCTTTCTTCGCCCTTGAAGCGGTAGTCGAGGCCCTGCAGCTGCATGTCGTCATTCTCAAGGCGTTTCATGTCCTGCGTGACATTCGTTTCTGCGGCAGCGGCACGCGCAAGGAGCTTTTTCGCGAGGACGCGGCTCAGCTGCTGCGGCTCCTCCTCGTCTTCGAGGCGGAGCTTTTGCGAAAGGCCGCCTTTGAGCGCGGTGTCTTCCTGCGTGAGGTTTGCAACTTCAGCAATCGTGGCGCGGCTGATGCGGTCAGGATGCGGCGCGGCAAAGCCGTGGACGAGCGTAAAAGGAGCAAGGACGCCGACGACCATGAGCACGGTCGCCGTGGCGCTGCGGATGAAGTGGGATGCGTGGAAATGCGCGAGGACGCGCGAAGATTTTTCCTGAAATTTCGTTGTAGGTGCGGGGTTCGGGTCTTCCATAGGAGTTCCTCCTGTGTAGTGTGTGATCTCTTTGATGTTTATAGAGTAACAGAGGAAGCTCAAAAGAAGATGGAAGAGGGCTAAACAAAGAATAAACGGAAGAGGGAGGCGCACATCGTAGCACGCGAAGAGGAAGTGCGTGGTCGGGGTCAGGCGGGGGCTTCCAACGGGCTCAACGCTGACACGGCCTGTAGGTCTCGATATGTTTTGTAGCGTCAGGTTCACATCATCGTATCTCGATTTGTTCCGTTTCCTTACAGCTAAAAGAGCCCTTATGGAAGTCCCCACCTTCCCGAAGTATTTGTTTCTTCGCGAAAGATGACGTTTCGGGTGCTCTCTCAGTTCCCCTTCAGCTCCCCCGCTTCAATCAACGCCAGCTGCTCTGGCGCCAGCCTTTCTGCCGCTTCCTGATCCGTCAGCAGATTCGGCAGATCTTCAAGGCTTTTGAGACCGAACGCCTCCAGAAAGGTGTCTGTCGTGGCATAGAGAATTGGCCGTCCGATGGTGGATTTGCGGCCGCGTTCTTCGATGAGGCCGTATTCGAGGAGTCTCGCGAGGGATTTTTCGATGCGAACGCCGCGGATCTCTTCGATTTCAGCCTTGGTGACGGGCTGGCGGTAAGCGATGACGGAGAGGGTTTCCATCGTCGGGGTTGTGAGTTTGTGGTCGAGAATCTGGGTGAGTTTTTCGAGGTAGTGGTAATAGGCGGGCCGCGTGACGAGCTGCCAGCCGCCAGCGACTTCGCGGAGCGTCAGGGCGCTTTCCCGCTCGTCGAGTCCGTGGCGGAGCACGGCGGCGGCGGTTTCGAGCGCTTCGGGCGTGCAATCGAGAATCCGCAGGAGTTCGTCCATGCGGACGGGGTCGCCAGCCGCAAAGAGGACGGCTTCGAGAATCTGGGCGAGGCTGCTCCCCTGCCCTTTTTGCTCGTCTGGTTCCATCTGACGGTTTTGTTCCTGTTGTTCAGCTGTCATGCGGTGCTTCCCCCTTCCGCGATTGGATCATGAATTCTTTTCCATCCGCCGTCTGCCAGGCGTGGACGCGGCCGAGGCGCAGGAGTTCGAGGACGGCGAGGAATGAGGTGATGAGGCTGCCGAGGTCGCCCATGCGGAACGTCTCGGAAAAGCGCAGGGGCCTTTCCGTGCGCCCCAGCAAGTGCTCGATTTCCTCGATGCGGTCCTGCACGCGGATGGGGTCGGGCGTGACGAGGGCTTCGGGGATGGCAAGTTCTTCGCCGACACGCACGGCCATGCCGTAGGCTTCGAGGAGCTTTTTGAGCGACAAGCCGCCAGCGAGAACATGGTGCACCGGAATCTGCATCGGCGGGCGCGAGCAATAGCGGCCTTCCTGCTCGGCACGCGCCGTGAGTTCGAGGCTGGCCTGCTGGTACTTGCGATATGCGAGGATGCGCTCGACGAGTTCCTTTCGCGGGTCCTCCTCTTCCTCGTCCTCGGGGACGGCCGGTTTCGGCAGCATCATGCGCGATTTGATGGAAAGGAGCGTCGCCGCCATGACGAGGAACGAGCTTGCAATCTCGATGTCAAAGCGCTTCATTTCATCGAGGTACGCGAGGTACTGCTCCGTCAGCGTGGCAATCGGGATATCGTAGATGTCAATCTTGTTTTTCGCGATGAGGTGCATCAGAAGGTCCATCGGGCCTTCAAAGGATTGCAGATGAATCTGGTACGTTTCCATAAGATCAGAAAAAGATGGATAAGAGCGCCGTGAAGAGGTCCCAGACGACGCGCTGCAGCGGCACGAAGACCCAGTCGAGGATCGGCGTCATGAGGAAGACGATGAGAATCAGGAAGCTGTAGCGCTCGAGGCGGTCAAACTGGTACGCGAGATCGCGTGGCAGCAGCTCGCGCAGGATATGCGAGCCGTCGAGCGGCGGAATCGGGATCATGTTGAAAATCGCGAAGTTGATGTTATAAATGATGATGAGGCGCAGCACGTAGATAGCGCCCTGCGACGGCCGCCCTGCATACTTCGTGAAAAGCACGAGCAGAAACAGCGTAATGAACGCGATGATGAGATTTGCGGCCGGGCCCGCGACGGAAACGAGGATGTCATCGCGGCGCGGCTTCTTGAAATTGTTCGGATTGATGATGACCGGTTTCGCCCAGCCGAACCGCACGAGGAACAACATGATGAGGCCGATTGGGTCAATGTGGGCACGCGGGTCGAGCGTCAGCCGCCCCATGAGACGCGGCGTGAAATCGCCGAGCGCCACAGCCATGCGCGCATGGGCGTACTCGTGGATGACCATGGCAATGATGAGGCCCGGCAGCCCCGCGACGAGGCCGATGAGGAAATCTGTCATGAACGAAGGTCCTCCTGCAGCATGAGAATGGCGACGATGGATTTTGCGTCGAAGATGCGGCCATCGCGGGTCATTTTGACGGCTTCTTCGAGCGGGACTTTGACGACGTTGAGGAATTCATCGTCATCGGGGTGCATCTCGCCGGGCGTCAGGCCTTCGGCTTTGTAGATGTGGATGTATTCGTTCGAAAAGCCGACCGTCGTGCCGATGGTCGTGAGCTTTTCGATGCTCTTGGCCGTGTAGCCCGTCTCTTCGGAGAGCTCGCGCACGGCGCAGACGTAGGGGTCCTCGTCGGGGCCATCGAGCTTGCCAGCGGGGATCTCGAGCGTCACGCGCTCGACGGGATAGCGGTACTGGCGCACGAGGATGATCTGGCCGTCGGGCAGGTACGGGATGACGGCCGACGCGCCCGGATGCTTGATCCATTCGCGCGTGGCCTGCTCGCCATTCGGCAAGAGAGCCGTGTCGCGCTTGACGTGCAGCAGGTTGCCGTCAAAGACGTCTTCGCTCTTGAGCTTCTTTTCAATCAGGTCTTCGTACATGATGCATTCCTCCTAATTTATAATGCCAGCTTTTTCTGGCGGGCGTGGGCGACCATTTCGCGCGCGTTGTCGAGCGAGGCGGCCGAGACGTCGGAGCCCGACGCCATGCGCGCGATTTCGTTGATTTCCTGCGCGTCGGTCAGGCGGTGGACTTCCGTCAGCGTATGGCCTTCCGATGCGTGCTTCGCGATGTAAAGGTGAACGTCGGCCATGCAGGCAATCTGCGGCAGATGCGTGATGCAGAGCACCTGCTTGTACTTCGCGACGAGTGCGATGCGCTCGGCGACCATCTGCGCCGTGCGGCCGCCAATGCCCGTGTCGATTTCGTCAAAGACCATGCTCGGCACGGACTGGTCACGCGAGGCGGAGACGGCCTTGATGGCGAGCGCGATGCGCGAGAGCTCGCCGCCAGAGGCGACTTTCGCGAGCGGCTTCGGCGCTTCGCCGGGGTTCGCGGAAAAACTCATGAGGACGCGGTCCATGCCACGCGGGCCGAATGCTTCCTCGGGCGTAACCTCGATGGAAAAGACGGCATGCGGCATGCCGAGCGCCGAAAGCTGTGCGCCGATTTCCTCCGTGAGGATGGCCGCGCCCTGCATGCGGAGTTTTGAGAGGCGTTCGCCCCTCGCGCGGAGCTCGGTCTCCGCTTCGGCAATCTCCCGCTGGAGCTTCCCGATGTCCTCGTCGTAGTTTTCGATGTCGGCGAGTTCCTGCTGCACCTTTTTCTGGTGTGCGAGGACGTCTTCAATCGTCGCGCCGTATTTCTTGCGGAGCTTGTAAATGACGTCCATGCGGCTCTGGAGTTCGTCGAGCTTTTGCGGACTGAAATCCATGTCCTCGCCATAGTCGCGGATTTCAGAGGCCGCTTCCTGCAGCGTGACGGTTGCGTCCTCGACGATTTTCTGCGCATTGGCGAGCGCCGTGTCATAGCGGCTGATGTCTTCGAGGTCCTTCTGGATGGCGGAAAGCGCCGAAAGGACGCCGAGGCCATCGCGCGTGTCGGAATCCATGAGGCGGTAGGCCTCGCGGACACTGTCCGAAATCTTTTCGGCATGGGAGAGCTTGCGGATCTCTTCCTCGAGACGGTCGTCCTCCCCTGCTTCCAGCTTGGCGTCCTCGATTTCCTGATCCTGCCAGCGCAGCATGTCGAGGCGCTGCGCATACTCGCGCGCATCCATCTGCCGCTTTTCGAGCGACTCTTTCCGCTCATTCCAAAGTGCGTATTGTGCGCGGTAATCCGCAAGTGCCTGCGCGATGGAGCTGTTTTCACGGTCGAGGAGGTCGTACTGGCTCGCTTCCTTCAGGAGCGCGAGATTCTGATTCTGCCCATGGATGTCGACGAGATAGGTGCCAATCTGCTTGAGCGTGGCAAGCGTCACATGGCTGCCATTGACGAGGACGTTGTTGCGGCCTGCGCGCGCGACCTGCCGCGTCACGATCAGCGTGCCCTCGCTCGTATCGATGGCCTGCTCCTGCAAAAATGTCTCAAGCGCCGTCTGACCGTCGAGCGTGAAAACGGCCTCGACGCGCAGCCAATCGCAGCCTGTGCGGATGGCATCGGCTGTCACGCGGTGGCCGAGCACGGCGCCGAGCGCGTCAATCAGGATGGATTTACCCGCGCCAGTCTCGCCTGTCAGGATGTTGAGGCCCGCGCCAAATGTGATTTCGACGTGCTCGAGCAGCGCGAAGTTCCAGACCGTCAGAGATTTGAGCATAACTCCCCCCTCCTTTAACTATTTTCTGCGTCTTTGGCCATGGCGTCGAGGAGCGCGAGCACTTCGGGCACGGCTTCTTTCGGCTTGACGATGATGAGGATGTTGTCGTCGCCGGCGATGGTGCCGATGACCTGCGGCCACTTCGTGTAGTCGATGGCAGACGCCACGGCATTGGCCGCGCCGGGCATCGTCTTGACGACGATGAGGTTTTCGCTGTAATCCATGCTGAGGACGGTGTCGCGGAACAACCGCGCGATGCGACTCGCCTGAAAGAAGCCGCCGCCTTCGGCGCGCGTGGCTGGCGCGGCATAACGGTAGCGCCCCTGCCCCATCGGCACTTTCGTCAGCATGAGTTCCTTGATGTCGCGCGAAACCGTGGCCTGCGTCACCTCGATGCCCTCTTCGCGCAGTGCGTTCGTGAGGTCTTCCTGCGTCTCGATGACCTGCCGGCCGATGATTTCACGAATCTTCTCGTAGCGTTCCTCTTTTTTCAAGAAAACGTCTCCTCTTGATATTCCTGAAATTCAGTTCCAGAGTTTTGTCAAAAGCTCTTTGTAGTAATCCTTGTCTTCAAACTTCACGATCTTGGCCGACTCCTTCGCCTTGCGCACGATGACCTCATCGCCCGGCAGCAGCGGCACGCTCTCCTGCCCGTCGAACGTCACAAGGATATCCTGGTGCACGGAGGCGATGTGGACGTGGACAGCATCGCTGTCGCGCACGACGAGCGGGCGGATGCTGAAGGTATGCGCGCAGATCGGCGTGACGAGGAGTGCCTGGATCGCCGGGTTCATGATCGGGCCGCCAGCCGAGAGCGAGTAGGCCGTCGAGCCCGTCGGCGTCGAGACGATGAGACCGTCGGCTTTGTAGTCGACGAGGTGCGTCTCGTTAATGGAAAGGCCGAGGTGCAGCATGCGCGCGACGCCGCCTTTCGTCACGACGACATCGTTGATGGCGTGCGAGAGGAAGATGTCCTTGCCGCAGCGCCGCAGCCAGGCCGCGAGCAGCAGCCGGTTTTCGATGTAGTAATTGCCGGAGAGAATCTTCGCGAGACAATCCTCAAGCTCGGAGGGCTCGATGTCCGCCATGAAGCCGACCGTTCCGAGGTTGACGCCGCAAAGCGGCACGATGTTCGCACCATAGCGCTGGCAGACGCCTAAAAGCGTGCCGTCGCCGCCAAGCGAAAGCGCCATATCGGCGGGCTGCTTTTCAATCTCATCCGTGGCGAATTTCGAGAGATTGAGCGCAATGGCTTCTTTCTTCGGCAGCATCAGGTGCACGTCCTTGTCGGAAAAGAAGCGGATGATGCGCGCGACGACGGAACGGACGTCGGACTTGTCGAGATTCGGGTAAATGGCAATCTGCATGGTTTTTGACATGGAGCTCACCTCCAGAGTTATTTGTCGGGCGCTTATTTATCGAGTGCTTCATGCGCCTCGCGGACGATGGTTTCGACGAGGCCTTCGGCGACGCCATCTTCGGCCGCCGCGTCCTTCGTGAGCCAGACGAGGTATTCGATGTTGCCCTCAGGGCCCTTGACGGGTGAAAATGTCAGCGCTTTCGGGACGAATGCGAGACTGCGCGCGAGGTCGACGACTTTGTGGCAGACGGCTTCGTGGATGGCGGGATCGCGCACGACGCCTTTTTTGCCGACGTGCTCGCGGCCAGCTTCGAACTGCGGCTTGATGAGCGCGAGGATCTCACCCGTCTCGGAGAGCAGCGTCTTTGCGACGGGCAGGACCTTGTCGAGCGAGATGAAGGCGACGTCAATCGAGGCGAAATCCAGAGGCTCGCCGATGTCATCCAGCGTGACATAGCGGATGTTCGTGCGCTCCATGTTGACGACGCGCTCGTCGGTGCGGAGCTTCCAGGCGAGCTGGCCATAGCCGACGTCGATCGCGTAGACTTTTTTTGCGCCGTTCTGGAGCATGCAGTCCGTGAACCCGCCGGTTGAAGCGCCGATGTCGGCAGCCGTCTTGCCTTCGAGCGTGACGCCGAATTCCTCGATGGCTTTCGCGAGCTTGAGGCCGCCGCGGCTGACATATGGGAGGTCATTTCCGAGCAGGCGGATTTCCGCCTCGGGCTTCACCATCGTGCCTGCCTTGTCGATTTTTTGGCCGTCAACGAGGACTTCGCCCGCCATGATGCGGCGCTTTGCGCGCTCGCGGCTCTCTGAGAGTCCGCGCTCTACGAGGAGCTGGTCGAGTCGGATTTTTGCCAAAGTCACACACTCTCTTTCTGTGAATCTTGTTGTTTCGATGCCCGCATAAATTGCAATCGTGCATTTCATACGCCTAGCTTGTGAGACTCCTTCCACCGCTTAGCGGTCCCCCTCCCTCTGAGAGGGAGGCAAACGTTAGATAGAACGCAGGAAGGTCTTGACGCCTTCGGCAATCTGCGGAGCTGTGAGGCCGCAGAGTTCTAGGAGTTCTTCGCGCGTGCCCTGTTCGACGAACGTGTCGCCGATGCCGAAGCGGCGGACGGGCATCTGGACGCCGGCATCGCTCAGTGCTTCGAGCACGGCGGAGCCAAAACCGCCAGCCAGCATGTTTTCTTCAAGCGTCACGAGGCCGCGCACTTCGGTGTCGCGGACAAGCGACAACAGCAGCGCCGTGTCGAGCGGCTTTACAAACCGCATGTTGACAACGCGCACGGCGATGCCCTCTTCAGCAAGCAGGTCGGCGGCTTTTTCCGCGGCCTGTACCATGCTGCCGACGGCAAGCATGGCAACAGCGCCTTTGTCGCGCAGGACTTCCGCCTTGCCAAGCGGCAGCGCCTGCATGGTTTCTGGCATCGTCACGCCGACGGCCGCGCCGCGCGGATAGCGTACGGCGACGGGGCCGCCAAGCGCAAGCGCCGTCTTCATCATATCGCGCAGTTCCGCTTCGTCTTTCGGCGCCATGACCGTCATGCCCGGCAGATGGCGCAGGTAGCTGTAGTCGAACACGCCGTGATGCGTCGGCCCGTCCTGCCCGACGAGGCCCGCGCGGTCGAGCGCGAAGACGACGGGCAGTTTCTGCAGGCAGACGTCATGGAGAATCTGGTCATAGGCGCGCTGTGCGAATGTCGAATAGAGCGCGACAACGGGCTTCTTTCCCGCCGCCGCGAGACCAGCCGCGAACGTCACGGCATGTTCTTCGGCGATGCCGACGTCGAAGAACCGCTCAGGATACGCCTTGCCAAACGCCTTGAGCCCCGTGCCGCTCGGCATGGCCGCCGTGATGGCAACGATGTCTTCATCGGTCTTCGCAAGCTCTATCAGCGCGTCGGAAAACACGGACGTGTACGACGGCGCGCCCTCTTTTTTCGGGCACTCGCCCGTTGCGGCATCGAACTTGCCGATGCCATGGAATTTTTCAGGTGCTTCCTCGGCAGGGAGATACCCTTTGCCCTTTTTCGTATGGACATGGACGAGAATCGGGCCCTGCATCTGCCGCACCTGCGAGAAAACGTCGATCAGCAGGTCGAGGTTGTGGCCGTCAATCGGGCCGATGTAGCGGAAGCCGATTTCTTCGAATGGCGCGCCTGGCACGAGTGCCGTGCGCACGCCGTCCTTGATGGCGGACGCCGTCTTGTAGACCTTGCCGCCGATGCGCGGGATGCTCTTGAGCAGGTGTTCGACATCCTTTTTCGCGCGGTTATATTGCGGGGCGATGCGCAACGCCGAGAGGTATTCCGACATCGCGCCGACATTCTTGTCGATGGAGCGCCCGTTGTCATTCAAAATGACGATGAGCCGCTTGCCGAGGTCGCCAGCATTGTTGAGCCCCTCAAAGGACTCGCCGCCTGTCAGAGCGCCATCGCCGAGCACGGCAATGACATGGCGCTCCTTTTTACTTGCGTCGCTTTCGAGGTCACGCGCGACCGCCATGCCGAGCGCCGCTGAAATGGCCGTGCTCGCATGGCCGACGCCAAAAGCGTCATACGGCGACTCGAAGCGGTTCGGGAAGCCCGTGATGCCGCCTTTCTGCCGCAGCGTGTGGAAAGATGCGCGGCGGCCCGTCAAAATCTTGTGCGTGTACGCCTGGTGGCCGACGTCCCAGACGAGCTTGTCCTCGGGGAACGAAAAGACGCGGTAGAGCGCGAGCGTGAGCTCGACAGTGCCGAGGCTCGGCGCGAGGTGGCCGCCGGTCTTCGAGACGGTCTCGACGAGGAACGTGCGGATTTCCCTTGCCAGCGTCGCGAGTTCCTGCGCATCGAGCTTCCGCACGTCTTCAGGCCCCTCAATGGTATCGAGAATCTGCGTCATAGCTCACTTCTTCCTCTCGATCAGCATCTGCACGAGCCCGCGCAGGAAATCAGCCTCAGGGCCGAAGGATGCCAATGCAGAAACGGCATCCTCTACCGTCTCTTTGGCGAGTGCCTGCGCTTTTTCGAGCGAAAGCAGCGTCACATATGTCGACTTGTTATTGCGCTCGTCGCTGCCGACGGGCTTGCCGATCGTCGCTTCGTCGCCGACGACATCGAGGATGTCATCCGTGATCTGGAATGCAAGGCCGAAGGCGTCCGCATACTTCGTGAGGGCTGCGAGTTGTTGATCCGTCGCACCGGCGAGGATGGCGCCTGAGCGCACGGCCGCGCGGAAGAGAGCCCCCGTCTTGCCCATGTGCATCTCGCGCAGGCGCTCCATCGGGATTTTCTTCCCCTCGGATTCGAGGTCAATGGCCTGGCCGCCGACCATGCCGTTCATGCCGGCCGCGCGGCTCATCTCGCGCACGACGGCGAGGCGCGTCGCTTCTGTCGCGTCCGGCTGGCGCAGCATGACTTCGAAAGCGAGCGTCAGCAGCGCATCGCCAGCGAGCGTCGCCATGCCAGCACCATAGACTTTGTGATTCGTCAGCTTGCCGCGGCGATAGTCGTCGTTGTCCATGGCGGGCAGGTCATCGTGAATCAGAGAATACGTGTGGATCATCTCGATGGCGCAGCCCGTCGTGACAAACTTAGCGCCATCGGCACCGACGGCATCTGCCGCCGCCATCAGGAGGATCGGGCGCAGCCGCTTGCCGCCTGCCATGAGACTGTATTCCATCGCATCGGAAAGCGTCTGGTCGACGGGCGGCTCTTTTTTGAGCTCCCGCAGGAGTGCTTCCTCGACAAGCGCGCGCCGCGCATTCCAAAGTTCCTTCTGCATCGCTTCATTTCCCCTCTTCTTCGATGATGAGCTGCTTTGTCTCGACATCTCCATCGTTTTCCTGCACGAGGAGGTCCATGGCCTGTTCGGCGCGTGCGAGCGCCTGCGAGCAGATGCCGGCGAGCTTCATGCCCTCGGAATAGTTCGCGATGAGGTCCTTGAGCGGCAGGTCCCCCTGCTCCATCTGGTCGGCAATCTCATTCATGCGTCCGAGCGCCTCTTCGAAAGACAGTTCTTTCTTTCGTGGCATTTCATTTTCCTCCTCTGCTGTTCTTCGTCGTTTTGCGTGCTTCCGCCGTCACGCAGCCATCAGCGAAACGGAGCGTCAGCGCGTCGCCTGCCTGCACCTGTGCGGCCCGCGTCACGGGCGTCTCCCCTCGTTCGACGACGGCGTAGCCGCGCCGCAGCACATGGATGGGGCTCAGGAGCTCGAGGCGCTTCAGCGCCGTGTCCATCGCCTGCTGCTTTTTTTCAAAATCATCTTTTGCGGCGCGCTGGAAGCGCTCGAAGACTTGGTCGAGCTCCTGGCGGCGCGGTGCGAGCAGCGCCGTGTGCGGATGCTCGAACACGGGCCGGTTCATGGCATACGCGAGGGCGTCGCGCTTGCGCGCGATCGTGTGGAGCGCGGCCTGCTGCAGGCGGATGGCGAGGCTCTGCACATGCTGCTGGAGCGCGCGCGTGTCTGGCACGGCGAGCTCAGCGGCCTGCGACGGCGTCGCGGCGCGCACGTCAGCGGCATCGTCTGCGAGCGTGAAGTCCGTCTCGTGGCCGACAGCCGAGATGACGGGGATGCGCGAAGCGTAGATGGCCCGGACGACAACTTCCTCGTTGAACGCCAAGAGGTCTTCCATCGAGCCGCCACCGCGCCCAACGATCAGTACGTCGACGAGATATTTTTCATTGAAAAAGCGAATGGCATCGGCAATCTGCGCGGCCGCGCCCTCGCCCTGCACCTGCACGGGAGACAGCACGAGCTGCACGGAGGGATCGCGCCGCTTCGAGACATGGTAGATGTCGCGCAGCACGGCACCCGAAATCGACGTCACGACGCCGATTTTGCGCGGGAAGAACGGCAGAGGCTGCTTGTGCGCCTCGTCGAAGAGGCCTTCGGCCGCGAGCCGTTCCTTGAGCTGCGCGAGTGCCTGCGCAAGCGCGCCCTGTCCCTCGGGCGCAAGGCTGTCGACGTAAAGCTGGTAGACGCCATCGCGCTCGTAGACGGAGATGCCGCCAGACGCGACGACGCTCTGCCCGTTTTCAGGACGGAAGCGCAGGTATTGCGCGCGCGAGCGGAACATGACGCATTTGAGTGCCGACGTTGCATCCTTCAGTGTGAAATAGGCGTGGCCCGATGCATAGACTTTGAAATTCGACAGTTCGCCGCGCACCATGAGATGATGGAGCGCCGGCTCTCCCTGCAGCACGCCCTTGATGAAGCGGTTGACTTCGCTGACGCCATGAATTGCCATCTTGTCACGCCCTTCCCTCAAAAAAAGAGGCTGCCGCACCTGCCGTGCACCAGCCTCGGTACCTGTTACTTCTTCTCGCTCTTTTTCTGGCCCTTCTGCACCATCGCGCCGAGCACGCCGTTGAGGAATTTCGGCGACTCGTCGGCGCCGTATTTTTTCGCGAGCTCGATGGCTTCGTCGATGGCGACACCGGCATCGACAGCTGTTTCCGCATACTTCATCTCATAGACGGCCATGCGCGCGATGTTGCGGTCGATGACGGCCATGCGCGCGACTTTCCAGCCCTTCGACTTTGCGCCGATGGCTTCGTCGAGCACAGAAAGATAGCGGCGCGTGCCATGAACGAGGCCCGCGGCGTAATCGCGCGTTTTCGCGGATACATCTTCTTCCGCCTCGTCGAGAGCGGCATCGAGTGCCAGTACTTCCCCGTCCGCGCCTTCGGCCGGCGGGTTCACGTCGAGCTGGTACAGTGCCTGCAATGCGATTTCCCTTGCTTGTCTACGACTCATTCCTTCAAAAACCTTTTACCTTTCAAATTTAAATTCAATGTTCAAAACCGATGCCAATACTGGATGCGGTCTGGGAGACGATTGCGCAGCTCCTCGAGGACGCCGCCGCGGTCGATGCGGCCTCCGATGAGGAAGCCGATGCCGCCGCAGAGCACGAGGAAGACCGTCGGGAAAAAGCCAATCACGAGGACGAAGACGGCGAACAGAAGTCCCGACAGCGTCCCGACGAACTTGCCGCGATGATGCTCCCAGAGGAAGCGGATGGCGTTCTTGACATCCTCTTTCATAACATCATCACCTCAGGAAACGCGGGGCTGGTTCGGCAGCTTCGCCTGCGTGATCTCAGACACCGAAAGCTCGATTGCGACGTCTGGAAAGCCCAGGAGCGACGAGAGCGCCGCCTGCACGGCTTCGTGGACGGCATCCGCCGTCTCGCGGACAGGCGTCTCCGTGCCGAGCACGAGCTGGAGAGAGAGACGGATGCTGCTGTCGGCTCCTGTCCCATCGGGGCGGTGGCTCGTGAGCCGTGCATGCACATCGCGGACGCCGCGCACATCGCGGGCTGCCCGTTCGGCGACGTCACGCACAGCGGCCGACGCGACCTGGATGCTGCCCGCTGCCCCTGCGACGAGCGTGAGTTCCCCGCGCGTCTCCTGCCCGCTGCTGCGGACGAGGAGCGAGCTCAGGAGCAGGTGCAGGCCGACGATGAGATAAATGGCAAATCCCGCGAGGCACTCCGGGCGCCCCGCATACTGATCCACGAGCGAAAGCCACTCCTGCTGCGGCAGCAGGCGCGCGGCGACAACGAGGAGTGCGCCGCCGCCTGCGATGGACACGAGGGAGAACAGGAACAGCAGGAACCGGTTCAAGATTCCCATAGAATCGCCTCTTTCAGCGGACGCGGACTTCTTCCTCCTTGGCCTCTGCCTCCGGGAGGCTGACGCCCTGTACATGGATGTTGACCTCGACGACGGAGAGGCCCGTCATCGTCTCGATGGCCTGCTTGACATTTTCCTGCACGGCGAGAGCAACATCCGGGATGCGCACGCCGTACTTCACGATGACGTAGAGGTCGGCGGCTGCTTCCTTCTCGCCGACTTCGACCTTGACGCCCTTGGCAAAATTCTTGCGGCCGAGCATCTCGGCAATACCGCCGACGAGACCGCCGCTCATGCCGGCAACACCGTCGACTTCCGTCGCAGCTAACCCTGCAATGATGCTGACGACTTCGTCAGCGATGCGGATGGCGCCGAGGGAATTTGTGCTCTTGACCGTTTTGACTGCCGTTTCTTTTTCCATGATGTGACCTCCTAGATGTTCTTTATGCTGCAAAAACAAAATTCTGTTAATTTCTGTTTGTATTCGAGACAAAGACAGGGAATTCCTGCTTTTGCAAAAAAATTTGAGCCGGAGGGTCAATCCTTCGACTCAAATTTAGATTCAAATAAGCAATGACCTACCTTCGACACTCCCCCTGCCGCTCACGCGGCCCTCCCCCCTCTGGGAAGGGGGCTGAAGTTTGTGTCATGCGCGCTCGATGTAGTTGCCCGTGCGCGTATCGATGCGCAGGGAGTCGCCTTCGTTGACGAAGAGCGGCACGCGGACTTCGTAGCCCGTCTCGACCTTCGCCATCTTCGTAGCGCCCGTCGCCGTGTTGCCCTTGACGCTCGGCTCGCATTCCGTGACCTTCAGCGTGACGGAGTTCGGCAGAGAGATGCCGATGATGCGGCCCTTGAACGTCTGGAGCTGGACTTCCATGTTCTCGAGGAGGAAGTGCAGGGCGTCGCCGAGCGTCTCCTTCGTGATTTCTTCCTGCTCGTACGTCTCCGTGTCCATGAACGTGTACATGCCGTCGTTCTCATAGAGATACTGCATCGTGCGCGTCTCGAGATGTGCGGCCGGCATCTTCTCGTTCGGGTTGAACGTGCGCTCGACAACGGCGCCCGTCTCGACATTCTTGATCTTCGTGCGGACGAAAGCCGCGCCTTTGCCCGGCTTGACATGCTGGAAATCGACGATCTGCCAGACGCCGCCATCGATTTCGATCGTGAGGCCCGTGCGGAAATCAGTACTGTTAATCATGAACTTATGCCCTCCAATATAGCCTTTCAGCTTCGTTTTACATAGTCAACGCTACTATTATACCGAATCCGGCGACAGATTTCAATGGATTTCAATCAAATTCTTGTCCGCCTTCGTCAGCGGCTCGCAGCCGTCTTCCGTCACGAGGACCGTGTCCTCGATGCGCAGGCCGCCGAAATCGGGGATGTAGACGCCCGGCTCGTCCGTGATGACGATGCCAGGCTGGAGGCTCTCGCAGGTGCTCTTCGGCGAGAGGCGCGGCTCCTCGTGAATCTCGAGGCCGACGCAGTGGCCGAGGCCGTGGCCGAAACCGAGATCGTGCTCCTTGAGTTTCGCGCGAACCTTCGCGTCGACGTCTTTGCCCGACGCGCCCGGACGGATCAGCGTCAATGCGTACTTCTGCGCCTCGAGCACGGCGTCATAGAGCTCGCGCTGGCGCGCGGACGGCTTGCCGATGACGACCGTGCGCGTGATGTCGGAATGGTAGCCGCCATAGATGGCGCCGTAGTCCATCGTAACGAACTCCCCTTCTTCGATGACCTTGTCCGTCGCGACGCCATGCGGCAGTGCACCGCGCACGCCCGAAGCCATGATCGTCGTAAACGACGGGCCCTCGGAGCCATGCGCGCGCATGAAGCTCTCCATGTGCGCGGCGACGTCGATTTCCGTCATGCCGGCCTTCATGTAGTGGATGACGTCTTCAAACGCTGCATCGGCAATCTCGCAGGCCTTGCGGATCATGGCGATTTCACCTTCGTCCTTGAGCTGGCGCAGCGTGTCGAGGCAGAGCGGCGTCTCGAACTTCCGGCCCTTCAGCAACTCCTTGAGCTTCGCATACGTGTCAAAGATCATGGCATTGCCCTCAAAGCCGATGGCTTTGGCGTCCTCCTGTTCGAGAACTTCCGCCGTCTTCTTGAGGAGGCCGTCCTTCTGCTCGACGAGCGTGAACTCCGGCGCTTGCTGCTTCGCCTGCTCCGTATAGCGGCTGTCCGTCACAATATACGCCTTGTCCTTCGTGATGACGAGCGTCGTGTCGTCCCCGCGGAAGCCGCTGAAATAATGGAGGTTCACCTCCTTCGTCACGACGACGGCATCGAGATGATGCTCGGAAAGAAGGGCGCGAAGTGCGGAAAGACGACGCTGAATCATATGGAAAGACCTCCAAAAACGATAGAGATAACCGATGCCTCCCCCTCTGGGGGCAATGTCATTAAGTTAAGAGACAGGCCCCCTCTAGAGGGGGCTGTCAGCGAAGCTGACTGGGGGAGTAGTTGGGGGCTGGAGTCAAACAAGCATGCCAAATGTTGCTAAAGGACTTTAGCGACGGCTGCTTTCTTGTCAGTTTCAGCATCCTACTACTCCTTCCACCGCTTCGCGGTCCCCCTCCCTCTAGAGGGAGGCTGAAGTTTGAATGGCTTCACGCTTAACTTAATGACATTGCCTCTGGGGGAGGTGCCGAACGAATGTGAGGCGGAGAGGGTAGCGGCGTAAGAGATTCTCGATTCTTACGACAATCTGTCGATGACGGCTTCGAGCGCGGCCATGTAGCTATAGGCGCCGAGGCCGCAAATCTGGCCGAGGCAGACGGGAGCGAGCACCGACGTGTGGCGGAACTCCTCGCGCTTGTGGATGTTCGAGAGATGAATCTCGATGACGGGGACGTCAATGCTCGCGATGGCGTCGCGCAGGGCGATGCTGTAATGCGTGTAAGCGCCGGCATTGAAGATGATGTAGTCGAACTTGCCGCGCGCCTCCTGAATGGCATCGACGAGCGCGCCTTCGTGGTTCGACTGGTAGAACGAGATGGCGACGCCCGCCTCCGTCGCGCGCGTTTCCATGCGCTGCTCGATGTCGTGGAGCGTCGTGTGACCATAGATTTCCGGCTCGCGCGTGCCGAGCAGGTTCAGATTCGGCCCGTTGAGGACCAAGACATTTCCTTTTGCCATTCTATCACCTCAATAGCGGATTTTAAAGCTCGTCTCGTCCGGCTGAACATCAATGGCTTCGAGCGAAAACGCATTCACATGAATGAAGTAGTTGCCCTTGCGGATGATGGCTTCGAGCTTGTCAATCTTGTCCTGCGTGCCCTGCAGCTCCATGTCGACCGTGCCGTCCTCCATGTTGCGGACCCAGCCCGTGACGCCGAGGTCCATCGCATTCTGCTGCACGTACATGCGGAAGCCGACGCCCTGCACGCGGCCTTCTGCCTTGCCAAAATAACGAATCATGTCTGCCATAGAAATCCTTCCTTTCTTCAGGCGTCCCTGCGCAAAATTGCGAAGGGTTCGACGGGGTTGTCCATGCGGATGTGGACGATCTGCTGCGGATGCGGCGCGGCCGCAATCGGCGTGCCGTCTTCGTCCGTCATCTCGCGCAGCACCTGGCGGAACCCTTTCGCCTTTGGCTGAAACAGCTCGATCTCTTCGCCGAGCTTCATGTGGTTGCGCTGCTCGACCGTCGCCAAGCCCGTCGCTGCGTCGTAGTCGCGCACGAGGCCGACGAATTCCGACGATTGCTCATACGACGACGAACCATAGATCTGATCGTCAGCCGTCGGCTGGTGAAAAGCGAAACCCGTCGTATAGGCGCGGTGCGAGACCTTGCCGAGCTCAGCTGTCCAGGCTGGATCGATGGCGAAGTGCTCCGGGTCCTCAAAATAGCGGTCGATGGCCATGCGGTAGGCCTTCGTGACGCTCGCGACGTAGTGAACGCTCTTCATGCGGCCCTCGATCTTGAGGCTGTCAACGCCGCTCTTGATGAGTTCCGAAAGATGCGGCAGCAGGCAGAGGTCCTTGGAATTGAGGATGTACGTGCCGCGCTCATCTTCCTCGATTGGGAAATACTGTCCGGGTCGCGTCTCCTCGACGAGAGCGTAACGCCAGCGGCACGACTGCGCGCAGGCGCCGCGGTTCGAGTCGCGGCCCGTGAAGTAGTTCGAGAGCAGGCAGCGGCCTGACATCGAGATGCACATCGCGCCGTGCACGAACATTTCGAGCTCGACGGGAACGGCCTTGCGGATGGCGGCGATTTCCGCAATGGAAAGCTCGCGAGCGAGGACGACACGCTGCGCACCGAGCGCCTGCCAAGCCTTGACGGCCGCGCTGTTGACGGTATTCGCCTGCGTGCTGACATGGAGCGGCAGGTTCGGCACCTTTTCGCGGGCAATCGAAAAGACGCCGAGATCAGCAACGAGCAGCGCGTCAACGCCGATGGCCTCAAGGTCGCGCAGGTACTCTGGCAGCCCGGCGAGGTCGCCGTCATGTGGATAGATGTTGACGGTCACGTAGACCTTGCAACCATGCGCATGGGCAAATTCCGTGCCCTCCGCGAGCTCTTCGCGCGAAAAATTGCCGCCGAGCGCCCGCAGGCCGAAGGACTTGCCGCCGAGATAGACGGCATCGGCGCCATAGAGCACCGCCATCTTGAGCTTTTCGAGCGTCCCCGCCGGCGCGAGGAGTTCGGGTTTCTTCATCGTCATTTCCCCTTGTTATTTTCGCCGCGTCAGTGCGAGGCCGTCGCCGCGCGGGTAAATCTTTGTCGTGTAGGGCGGCGTGTTTGCGAGTTCGAGATAGCGCTGGAGGCGCTCGACAATCGTTTCAAAGCGGCGCGGCATCATGACGGGATGCAGAACGTAGCCGCGAAACAGCACGTTATCCGCCACGATGACGCCGCCCTGTTCGAGCATCGGCGTCGCTTTCTCGAAGTAGTCAGGATACTGCCCCTTCGCGGCATCGATAAAGATGAAATCGTACGTTCTCCCCTGCTCCCGCAGGACATCCAGCATGTCGCCCGCATCGCCGAGATGCTGCGTGACGCGGCGGCCGAGCGGCGAGCGCGCGAGGAATGCTTTTGCTGTCTCATAGCGCTCGGGCAAGAGCTCGATCGTCTCGACCGTGCAGTCCGCAGACGCAAGCGAAAGCGCGAGAAGTGCGGAGTAGCCGATGGCCGTACCGAGCTCGAGAATGCGGTGCGGCTGTGCCTGCCGCACAAATTCCGCATAGAAGCGGCGACCGTGCTCATTGAGGATTGGCACATGATGCGCCTTTGCATACGCTTCCATTTCCGCGCGGAGCGCCTCCATCAACGGACCTCCTCGACGATGGCCTCATGGTCGGCATAGTTCGTCGAATAGTGGTTGTGCCCATCGCGGTCGGCGACAAAGTAAAGATAGTCGGTGTCGGCCGGATAGAGCACAGCCTCGATGGCCGCCATGCCAGGGCTCGCGATGGGCCCAGGCGGCAAGCCTTTGTTCTGATACGTATTGTATGGCGAATCGACCTTCGTGTCGGCAAGCGAGAGGTCTTCTTTCGGATCGTCGCGCAGATACTGGAACGTCGTGTCGGACTGCAGCGGCATGCCAATCTTGAGGCGCTTGAGGAAGACCTGCGCGACTTTCGGGCGGTCCTCTTCGAACTTTGCCTCTTTCTCGACAAGCGAGGCGAGCGTCACGAGTTCATAAATCGAAAGATTCATCTGCTTGGCCCGCGCACGGAGCTTCGGCGTCAGGCGCTGGTCAAAATCGGAAGACATTTCCTTCAGGATGGAATCGACATCATAGTCGGATCGCAGCACGTACGTGTCGGGGAACAAAAAGCCCTCGCAGGCGTAAAACGTGCCGTCATGCTTCTCGACGTAGTCGTAGGGGCGGTAGTTCTCCGCCTTCTTCAAGAATTCTTTTTCGTCCACGATACCAGCATCCCCGAGTCGTTTCGCGATGTCGCGGATGCGGAAGCCTTCCGGAATCGTGAACTTGATGCGCGTCGTCTCACCCGCGACGAGCTTCTGCAGCACGTCGCGCGGGTCCATGCCCGGATGGAGCTCGTACATGCCCGTCTTGATCTGGTTGTCATAGCCGTTGATTTTCGCGATGAACCAGAATTTCGTATGGCTCTCGATGACGCCGTGCTTCTCAAGCTCCGTGCCGATTTCGCCTGACGTCATGCCCTGCTTGACATGAAGATAAATCTTTTCGTCTGGGTCGAGCTGCGCGGCTCGTTGCGGGTTTCCCGAGCCCGCGATGGCCGCCACCATGCTGACGAGACAGACAAGAAACACGGCGGCAATGATGCCCACGGCAATCTTTCGCTGGCGCGCATCCGCCTTCTTCCAGACTCCCTCCGCCGCTTGTCTTCCCTTGGAAGCCCAGGGTCCGAATTCCCTGCCGAGCGTGGAAAATCCTTTGCCGAGCTCGGCGAGAACCTCGAGCAGTTTCTGCTTCAAAAATGGCATCCCCTTACAACAATTCTTCCTAATTCCCTAATCCCTGTGATCTTCTTATCTGCAAGATGTGAGAAGAGCCGCCGCTTCAAGGGCAGCAGCTCTTTTCTCGGGCAGGTCAGTCTTCCGCTGCTTCGTCGACGAGCGCGTCGTATGCCTTCTGCACACGTTCGAACTCTTCGTCGGTCGGTTCGACGTATTCCTCTTCCCCATCTTCATTTTTCACGATTTTTGCAATGATGACATCTTCATCGCCATCCTCGCAGCCGCATCCGCAGCCTGCTTCGTGTTCCTCATCGCCATGAAGGCCGACGAGGAGCGCATACTGCTCGTCGCCAACGGGGATGATCATTTCTTCTTCGTAGTAGAACTTCGTGCCATCCTCGTCTGTGAACTCAATGACCGTTGCATCGCCATCATCGAGAAAATCTTTTTCTTCTTCCATGCAGTCCGCCTCTCTTTCTGTTTCAAAATGTTCTATGCACATTCTAACTGAAAACAGCCGTCCTTGTCAATCGACAGACGGTCCCGCGCACGCGCGCGTCAGCGGATGCGGTCGAGATACCCCTGCAGGATGAAGACGGCCGCCATCTTGTCGATGACTTTCTTGCGCTTCTTGCGCGAGACGTCGCCCTCGAGCAGCGAGCGCGTCGCCGCGACGGTCGAAAGGCGCTCGTCCCAGAGTGCGATTTCGACGTCAGGAAACTGCTTCTTCACTTTTTCGAGAAACGCTTTGACGACTTCGCAGCGGTCGCCTTCCGTGCCGTTCATGTTCTTCGGATAGCCGGAGACGAGCGAATGCGTCTCATACTGCTCCATGAGCTCGCCAAGACGCGCGAGGTCTTTTTCGAGGCTCTTTCGGCGGATGGTTTCCACGCCCTGCGCCGTCAGCCCGAGGGGATCCGAGACCGCGATGCCGATCGTGCGGTCGCCAATGTCGAGGCCGAGATACCGCTTCATTTCGCTTTCTCCAGATAGCTGCGCACGAGCTCTTCGAGCAGTTCGTCGCGCTCGAGCTTGCGAATCTTGCTGCGCGCGTCGCCGTGGCTCGTGATATAGGCCGGATCGCCCGACAGCAGATAGCCGACGAGCTGGTTGATCGGGTTGTAGCCTTTTTCCTCCATCGCCTTGCAGACGTCGCGGATGATTTTCTCGGCCTTGTTTTCGTCCGCCCCAAAGCGGAACATCATGGTTTCTTCACTGACCATATTTTTCTACCTCCAGTAGTTTACAACTTCAAGCGGCCTCTTCCAGATGAGCGACCAACCATTTCAAAGCTTCCCGAATATGGTTGGTATTTTCATCAGTTTGCGCTATTCGGTTCATCTTCGTGAAAAATACTTCCTCTCGAATTTGTTTTCCGAGAACAGAACGCACCTCTTGTGCGCTCATTCCTTTCAAATTGCCTAAGTTCGGCATGGCATAAGGAAGAATCCGCATGGCGGCGTGCGCGATGTTGACGAGATTTACAAGATGCTCGATGCCATCCCTGCTGCGAAGCTGGTATTCTTTGAGAGACCAGAACAGTTTCTGCTCGTAGTAGTTCACCTCGATGTTCCAACGGAATCCATAGAGGCGCAACGGGTAGAATACCACGTCTTTCGGCCCTGCCTGGCGGAGCCCACGGCTTTCCTGCCACGCACAACTCATGTGCAGATTGTCAGGACAAACCGTGCTGAGAAACAAGCGACGCGTTCCCTTCTTTGACTGCGTGACATAAGCATAGACGAGACGGGTTCCAAAAAGATTCGTCAGGACGCGGCGGCAGCCGACAAGGTACTCCCCCATGTGGTAACGGCAGTCAAAATCATCCATGGAAATTTTCGCACCGCGTTTTTTCGGCCTCCCGCGCTTTCCCGTTGGTGCTGGGCGACGCGCGTACATTGCCGTATCGACACGGACGTTGGTGATGATGGAAAGATTTTGGTATCTGCTCGTCCGCTCCAAAAGCGGTTTCTTTGCGTACCAGCTGTCAAATGAGAGGATGGCCTGGCGTTCGTCCAACTCCGGCATGACAGCATCTACGAGATCTGCCGCGAGTTCCAGTTTGCTCTTGTCGCCATCTTTGCGCCACAGCTCGTAGCCGATGGGGACGGAAACATAATGGATGCGCGAGACGCCGTGGACAACGAGTACGGATGGAACGCAGATGGTGAGGCTCACAAAGCAGTGACCGTTCACATACGGATGTCCCGTGTGATCTGAATGGTCGAAAAGGACAGCAGCGTCTTCGAACTTCTTCCCATACTTTGCGACTGTCGTGTCATCCACGCTCAAGAAGACCGGCTCGTTTCGAAGTTCTTTGGGAATGACGGCGAGCGCCATCTGGATGTTCGTTCTCACGATTTGCTGGAAGCTGATGTCTGGATGCTTGCAGGCGCGATAGTAGCAGTTCTGCGAAGCGGGCGCGGCATCTTTCAGGAAATGGCGGAACAGGAAACGGATGGACGGGCAGCATCCGAGCGCCAGCATGGCAATCAAGAGCCACAGGAGAAGCCGGCGCGTCCTTTCCGTCAGCCCAGGAAAAAATTTGGAGAAGTAGCTCGCCAGTCTACCAACCGTCGTCTTTTCGTTGTATAATAAGTCCATCGCATGACGCCTCGTTTCGAGCTATTTGTTGTTGCAGACTTATTGTACTTCGAAAGGCGCGTCATGCGTCATTTTATTTTTCAGGACTCAAAAGTTGTAAACTGCTGATACATACTGCAACATGGTATTTGTGATATGGAAGGGCGGCTGATAGGGTTCCATGAGGATCACCTCGGCTGATGTTTTGACTTGCGTATTATCTTGCGTATTATCTTGCTATAGTATACCATGTTCTGGTGGAGCGCGTAAGAAGTTTCCACTGGAATGTGAACGGGAATGAAAGAGGGAGGAAGGACTTTGGCGAAGAAGAAGACGCGGTATGTCTGCCAGCAGTGCGGGTATGATACGGTGCAGTGGCTCGGGAAGTGTCCGGGGTGCGGGGCTTGGAATACGATGGTCGAAGAGGTCATCGCCGAGACGCCGAAAGGGCTCGGCGCGGGCGGCGTGCGGCTCGGGCTGGGCGATGCGGAGGCGCCGAAGCCGATTGGCGATGTCGTGACGGAGGACTTGCCGCGCTTTTCGACGGGCTCGCCGGAGCTCGACCGCGTGCTGGGTGGCGGCGTCATCCCAGGCTCGATGGTGCTGATCGTCGGCGATCCGGGCGTCGGCAAGTCGAGCCTGACGCTGGCGGCCTGCGCGGCCGTCGCGCGGCAGAAGAAGCGCGTGCTCTATGTGACGGGCGAAGAGAGCACGCGGCAGGTGCGCATGCGCGCCGACCGTCTCGATGCGATTGCCGAGACGCTCTATGTCGTCAGTGAAACGAATCTTGACACGATCAAGACGCACATCGAGAACGTGAAGCCGGAGCTGCTTGTCATCGATTCCATCCAGACGATGCTGCGGCCGGAGGTCGCGAGCGCGCCGGGCAGCGTGTCGCAGGTGCGCGAGTGTGCGGCGGAACTCTTGCGCATCGCGAAGACGGAGGGCATCGCGGCGTTCGTCATCGGCCATGTCACGAAGGAGGGCAATCTCGCGGGCCCGCGCGTCCTCGAGCATATCGTCGATACCGTACTCTATTTCGAGGGCGAGCGCAATGCCGAGTACCGCGTGCTGCGCGCCGTCAAGAACCGTTTCGGCAGCACGAATGAACTCGGCCTCTTCGAGATGCGCGAGAGCGGCCTCGTCGATGTGCCAGATGCGTCGAAGCTGTTCCTCTCCGACCGCTCGGATGAGAGCGGCACGGTCATCGTGCCGACGGTCGAGGGCACGCGGCCGCTCTTGGTCGAGGTGCAGGCACTCGTCGCGCCGACGCCGTTCGTGCCGCCGCGCCGCACGTCGGACGCCGTGGACATCAAGCGCATCCAGCTGCTGCTCGCGGTGCTCGAGAAGCGCGTGCACCTGCAGATTGGTGCCTGCGATGTCTATGTGAAGGTCGCGGGCGGCATCCACATCGACGAGCCCGCGGCCGATCTCGCACTCTGTGTCGCGATGGCATCGAGCTTTGCGAACCGGCAGCTGCGCGAGAAGACGATCGTCTTTGGCGAAGTCGGTCTCGGCGGCGAAGTGCGCGCCGTTTCGCAGGCGGAGCTGCGCGTGCACGAGGCGAAGCGCCTCGGCTTCACGAGCGCCATTTTGCCGCAGAAGAATTACGAGCAGATCGCCCAGGAGATGCAGGGCATCGCGCTCTATGGCGCGGCGACGCTCGGCGAAGCGCTGCGCCTCGCGATGCCGCGAGGATGACATAAGAAACAATAGGCCCTTTCTCCCTGCTCCCCTCCAAAGGCAGCGCGTTGCATTCTGGAAAAAAGATGATAGAATAGAGGAAAGTATCGTAGGGGAAAACGATAATTTGGGACGTAAGAATGGGGCTGGGAAATCATGAAGGAACGACAGGAACAGACAGAACGGAAGGAACGGAAGAAGCAACGGAGCCAGCTCCTGCTCGTGGACATGCCAGACGTCCTCGCGGAGCCTCTGACTGCTGGTTTTGCCAAGGAGGACTGGCAGGTCTGCGTCATTGGGAAGGGCGCGGCCATCGCTGGCGCCAAGCGATATGATAACGACCTCATGACGGAGGAAGCCGAGGACGTCTTTGCACTTGAAGATGCGGATGTCCTCGCGGCGCCGCTCACTGGCGGGATGACGGCCGCGCGCCTCGAGCGCCTGTTGACGCTTGCTGGGAGGCAGCAGCATCTTCAACATATCTTTCTGTTCAGCAGCGCCGATGTCTTTTCGGGCAAGGTACCCGCGAGCGAGCAGGCCGAGACTGCCCCGGCGACGGAGGCGGGACGCCGCCATGCACGCCTGGAAGCGCTCGCGCTCGCATGGAAGAAGGAAGAGCATCTGCCTATCACGGTTGTGCGCCTGCCCGAGCTCCTGGGCGAGGGCCTGACGGCACACGACGGTTTTTTCGGCGCATTCCTCGCGGCAGCTGGTGATGAGAGCGAATCCGCTGTGCGCGTCGATGGTGCACAGGAATTTCTCGCGGCCCGGGATGCGGTTTATGGCATCTGGAGCGCCGTCGAGCGTGATTTTTCCGGCGACGTCCTGCATCTCGGCAGCGGCCAGGGCTATGGCTTTGACACGTTTGCGGGCGAGGTGCGCGGCTGTCTGCCGGATGGGACGAAGCTCCCAGAGACTGCCAAGGGGCGCGCGGCAGTGGCGATGCTCTCGTTCGGCGCACCGTTCCTCGACTGCGCTCTTGCCTCCAGCGAGCTCGGTTGGCAGCCGCGCTGCGACATCCGCGAGAGCCTCGAAGCAACGGTGCACTCGTTTTTCGACCGCCACGAAGCGGCAGAAAAAGCCAGGACGTCGGAAACGCAGCGCACGCGCATGAAAAAGCTTTGGAACCAGGCGGTGCCGTATGTCGAGAACTTCGTTGGCGCCCTGCTCATGGTGAGCGTTGCGGCCCTCCAGAATGGCACGCCCGTGAACCGCTCTGTCGGCATTGATTTCAATTACCTCTACATTGGCACGTTCGGCCTTCTTTACGGAAAGCGGCAGGCGATGATTTCCGTTGCGGCATCGCTTGCGATTCTTGTTGCGGGTTTCCTGATGCGCGGTGCGGATGCGGTCGGGCTGCTTTATGACCCTCTGCAGCTGATGCATTTTATCTCGTACCTTTTCATCGGCGTGCTGGCGGGATATTTCGCCGACCGTGCGAACTATGAGCGTGCGGCAGGCGCATGGCGCGACCGGCAGGCGCGCGAGCAGCAGTCGTTCCTCAAGCGCGTCTATCAGGAGAGCGTTCATGTCAAAGACCGCCTTTATCGGCAGATTGTCAATGCCGATGACAGCATCGGGCGCGTCTACCATATCGTGCGGCGGCTCGACAGCGTCGAGGAGGAAAATCTCTTCACGCAGACGGCGGCAGTCACGGCGGAAGTCCTCGGTGTCACGGATGTCGCGGTTTATGTTGTGAGCCGTGACGGTTACTATCTGCGTCAGAAAGTCCGCATGGGCGAGCTCGCGGCGGAGCGCCCGCATTCGCTGCGCGTCGAGGATCATCCATATCTCCTCGACCTCTTCCACACGAAGCGCGTCTTTGCGAACCGTGCCCTCAAAGATGATGTGCCCGACCTCGCGGCGCCGGTCGTCTATGAGGAAAACGTCATCGCCGTCATCGAAATCTATGGCCTCGACTTCACGCAGTGGAGCTACTATGAGCAGAACCTCCTGTCACTGACCGCGCGCCTTGTCGCGGCCTCGCTCGGCCGTGCCGCCCGCTTCGAGCAGGAGGCGGCTGAAAAGCGCTATCTGCCAGATACGCGCATTCTCAAGGGCGCGGAGTTCCAGAAAGTCCTCGCAGAGCTCGTGGAGCGCCGCCGCCTCACGAAAGACAATCCTGCGATGCTGCTGCCCGTCGAACTCCAGGGCATGACGGTGCCCGAGCTCGATGAAAAGCTCGCGCACTGCATCCGCGCCGAGGACTTTGCGGGCGAGTACGAGGGTGGCATCGCGCTGCTGCTGCCAGATGTCGCGGGCGATACACTCGGCCTCGTGCGCGAGCGCCTGGCACGGGCAGGCGTCGAGACGGACGAAGGAAGGGCGATGGTCTGAATGTCCACCGTTGCAGTCTTCTTCATCATTCATGCCGCCGTTGTCCTCCTTTGGTTTTTCGTCGCGAGCCGATTCCGCACGCGCCAGCAGGCAGCTGTCGAAAGCATCCTCGTGCTGCTGCTGCCAGTCTTCGGCGTCCTGATTCTGTTTTCGTGGCGGGTCGTCTGCCGCCTGTTCCATTATGATGTGCATCATCCGGAGCCGCTTGAGGATGACCGTGATGACTTTTCCATCAGCACGATGGACTACCAGGCTGACATTGTGCCGCTTTCGGATACATATCTGCTGGGGGACGCGCGCATGAAGCGACGCCTCTTCACGAATGCCATCAAGCAGGAAGTTGTCGAGAATCCCGATATTCTGCGCGAAGCCGTGCGCGATGAAGATCGCGAAATCACGTATTATGCCGTTTCGATGATGACAGCCCGCATGGGAAAGGTGTCAGACGACATCGATGCGGCCGAGCAGGAACTTTCAAAAGACCTCGGCGCGGAGGAGCGAGAGGGCCTGCTCACGCGTTATGCCGACCTGCTCGAAGATTATCTGAAAAATGGTTATGGAGACGCTGACAGCCGTGCGGCAAAGGAACAGCATCTTTTGGAAACGCTTGCCGAACTCGTGCGTCTGGAACCGGACATCGACGAGATCAGAGAACAGCAGATTCGCGCGCAGATTCGCGCGAAAGCCTTTGACGAGGCTCATGCGGCCTGCAAGGCATACGAAGCGGAACGGCCGCAGGCGGAGGGGCCGGTCTATCTGCGGCTCATGCTCGCCGTGGCCGAACGCGATGACGCCGGCGTCCGCACGGCGGTGAAAGAGCTCCGTGCGCTGCCCGTGCGCCTGTCGCCGGAAGCGCTCACGGCCATTCGTTATTGGGGAGGGAAAGCAAGGAATGAATAAGCGCAACATCGTCCTGCTCTTCTTCTTCGCGGCCTTGCTCGGCTGCTTCTTCCAGTACACCCGCATCGATGGCTTCCTGCATCTCGGCGCCGTAAAGAATCTCGTGACGACGCAGGGGGCTGCTCTGGCACCCTGGCAGGACGCGGAGGAGGTCGCGCGCGACCACTATGTCATCTTCTATGACCCCGAGGACGTGCCGAGCATGTACGCGCGGCACAATGCGGAAAAGATGCTGACGGAACAGAAGAAGTCGTTTGAGAGCCATCCGCTCCATGAGGCGGCCGAGGTTCCATCCGATGCGCGCGGCGTCATCCTCGCGACGGGGCGTTTGGGCGCAGTTGCCTCGATGCCGAACGTTCTTTCCTATGTGGAGCAGGGCGGCACGGCTGTGCTGCTCGCGCACCTTGATCCGCGCGAACCCATCGGTGATGATGTCCTTCAGGCGCTGGGCGTGAACACCATCGGCGACGATGTCGAGGCGTTCGGCATCCATTTCCTCACGGACTTCGTCCTCGGTACGAAGGGCGAGACGTTTGAGAAGGGGTCGATTTATTCGACGATGGCGAAATCTGTCGTGCTCGCGGATGATGCCGAGCTCGAGGCCGAGAGCGCTTCGGGCGTGCCGATGCTCTGGGGCCATGCGTATGGCGGAGGCCATTTCTATGCCTACAATGGCACGGAGCGTGACGACAAGACGAACGAGGGCTTTCTCGCGGCTCTGATTTCGCATTGCGGCGAGGACAGCATCTATCCGGTCGTCGGCGTCAAGCTGTTCTTCATCGACGATTTCCCGGCGCCGACGCCCGAGGGCGATTTCTCGAAAATCTACAACGAGACGGGTCTTTCGACGGCGGATTTTTACAAGCAGGAATGGTGGCCGTGGATGCTCGGAAATGCAAAGAAATTCGGCATCAAATACACGGGCCTGATCATCGAGACATATGGCGACCAGGTGCATGGGCCGTTCCATGAGCTGCCGGGCCGTGCGGCGCGTGACAATGTCGTCATCTACGGCCGTGAGCTCCTGAAGGCGGGCGGCGAACTCGGTCTGCATGGCTACAACCATCAGTCGCTTGCGCCTGCGGGCTACAACCAGGAGGAGCACGGCTATGTGCCATGGGACAGCGAGGACGACATGATCGAGGCGATGCAGGAACTCTATCGCTATGTCAAGAATCTATATCCAGATTATGAGTTCCGCGTCTATGTGCCGCCTTCGGACATCTTGAGCCCTGAGGGTTACGATGCCGTCAAAAAGGCCGTACCGACCGTGAAAATCATGTCATCGCTCTACGACGGCCTGCCGAGTGCGAAAGCATTCTATCAGGACTACAAGCGCAACGACGATGGCTCATATGAGATTCCGCGTGTCACGTCGGGCTACGTGCCCGACGCCATCATGCGCTGGTCGGTCTGCAGCCTTATCAACCATCTCGGCGTCTTTTCGCATTTCGTCCACCCGGACGAGATGTTCTATGAGGAGAGCGCGGACAAGTCGTGGGCGGATATGAAAGAAGGCCTGACGGATTTCCTGACGGAGATGGACACGCGCTATCCCTGGCTGACACCCGTCACGGCATCGGAGAGCACAGCGTATTTCGATGACTACTTCGACCTCGACTACCGCGTCGTGCGCACGCCGGAGACGTTCGAGCTTCACTGCTGGAACCACGGCGGTGAAGTGAAGTTCCTCGTGCGCTCGGAAAAGACGCTCGATCATGCGGAGAACTGCACGGCGGAGCTCGTCGGCGACGGCGTCTATCTCGTCCGCATGAAAGGCGACAGTGCGAAGCTCATCTGGAAGGGGGCAGGGGAATGAAGGTCTGTCTGCTGGCCGAGGGCTCGTATCCTTATGTCGTCGGCGGTGTTGCGTCATGGGTGCAGATGCTCATGGAGGGGCAGCCCGACGTCGAGTTCGTCATTTACTCGGTCGGTGCCGAATCGAAAGACCGCGGCCATTTCAAGTACAAATTGCCGAAGAACTGCACGGGCGTGCAGGAAGTCTTTCTCGACGAAATCCTTGCTCTGCCATCGCGCGGCATGCGCGAAAACGTGCTGACGAAGGCAGAGCGCGAGACCATCTACGAGCTCGTGCTCGGCGACAACCCCATCGACCTTCAGGCGCTCATCGACATCTTCCGCCAGAAGAAATGGAAGAGTCCCCTGGACATCTTCATGGCGAGTGACTTCTTCGATGTCATCGAGCGTGTCTATCGCGAGCGCTTCGACTATCTGCCGTTCACGGATTATTTCTGGACGATGCGCTCCATGCTGCTGCCGCTCTTTTACCTGCTGCAGCAGAAGCTCCCAGAGGCTGACGTCTACCACAGCGTCGCGACGGGATATTGCGGCGTTGTCGGCGGCGTGGCGGCGAAGGTCTACCAGAAGCCGTTCATCATCACGGAGCACGGCATCTACTCGCGCGAGCGCGAGGCCGAAATCATCAAGAGCGACTGGGCGAAGGGCGATTTCAAATCCGTCTGGATCCAGTATTTCTACCATCTTGCGAAGCTCGCCTACGATGCAGCCGACCACGTCTATACGCTGTTCGAGCTCAATGCGAAGATCGAGCGCGATCTCGGTTGTGCGCCGGAGAAAATCGGTATCGTGCCGAATGGCGTCCACATGGAGCGCTTCGCAGACATCCCGCCGCTCGTGGATCACGGCGGCCCGATCACGATCGGGGCCGTTGTGCGCGTCGTGCCCATCAAGGACATCTTGACGCTTTTGCGTGCATTCTTTCTCGTGCAGCAGGAGCTCCCCGATACCAAACTCTACGTCATGGGCAACGTCGAGGAAGATCCGGATTATGTTGCGCTCGTCCGCCGAACGGCGAAGACGCTCGGCCTCCGGAACGTCGAGTTCACGGGCTCCATCAATGTCGCCGAATATCTGCCGCGCATGGACATCCTCGTGCTCTCGAGTATCAGCGAAGGGCAGCCGCTCGCTGTGCTCGAGGGATTTTCAGCGCATCGACCGTATGTCACAACAGATGTCGGCTGCTGCCGCGAGCTCATCTATGGCGACAGCCAGGATCATCTCGGCACGGCGGGCGCCGTCGTCGCGCCGATGGATTACGAGTCCATGGCCGAAGAGATTGTGCGCCTCGCGCGGGACTACGAGCTGCGCCGCGAGATGGCAGAGGTCGGCTACGAGCGCACGAAGGCGTATTACACATACGAGCGTTTCATCACGTCGTACCGCAAGATTTATGAACAATTTCAACAGCATCCGCAGGAAGGGGGGCAGCGCTGATGGCAGGCGTCGGCTTCGAGCTCAAGAAGCTCTTTCGCGCGCGCACGGCAGCAGGTCATCTGCGCGCGTTCTCGTACTCGGCCATCATCACGTCGGGGCCGTTCCTGCTCTTGACAGGCATGGTGCTCGGCATCCAGATGCTCTTCATGGTGGCAAGCGTCTCGGACGAGGAGCAGGGGCTCTTTGTCGCCTCGGTCGTCTATGCATTCGTGTTCTCGCAGATTCTGTCGAGCGGCTTCACGATGGTCATCACGCGCTATCTCGCGGACTGCCTGTCCGTCGAGTATTATGAGGACGTGACGGGGTCTCTCTTCGGCCTCATCTCCATCCTCGTGACGCTCGGCGCGGCCATCGCCTTCGCGTTCTTCTGGGGAACGCCGCTTTCGCTGTTCACGGAGGCGCTTGCGTATACGTTCTTCCTGGAGCTCCTGGTCGTCTGGGTCGAGAGCGTCTACCTTACAGCCGTCAAGAATTTCCGCCGCCTGATCGGGGGCTTTGCCATCGGCGCCGTTCTTTCGATTGCGGCTGCGTCCATGCTGCTCGAAAGCCAGTTCTTTGGGGCGGCCGATGCGGGACTCCTTGCCATTGATATCGGCATGGGATTTCTCGCGACGTTGTTCTTGATCCATATTGTGAGATATTTCGGCCTTCCGAAGCATGGGTTGAACTTTGCGTTTCTTCCGTATTATGAAAAGCATTGGCGGCTCTTCCTCTCCTCGCTCTGCTATACGCTTGGCCTTTTCCTGCCGAACATCCTGATCTGGCAGGGACCGTGGGGGGTCACCGTCGCGGGGACGTATGTCTATGCGCCGCTTTACGATGTCGTGACGTTCTACGCATTCCTCTCACTGCTGCCGCTCATGACGCTCTTCGTCGTGGCGGTCGAGACGCGTTTTTATGAAAAGTATGCGGCGTATTTCGATGCCATCACGCGGCGCGGCAACCTGCGGGAAATCGAGGATGCGCGGCAGGATCTCATCTATACGCTCTGGTTCGAGCTGCGGCAGGTCGTCGAGTTCCAGTTCCTGTTCACGCTCGTGTTCCTCGCCATCAGCGGCTATCTGCTGTCGTTCGGCGGCGTCGATTTCAATGCATCGACGATGTACGACGTGCTGCTCTTCGCGGCGTTCTTCACGGGCATCTACCAGCTCGTCTTCATCCTGCTGACGTATTTCGACGTGCAGGCGGCTGTGCTGCGCACGGGGCTCGTCTTCGTGCTCGGCAACGTTGTCTTCGGTCTCGCGGGGCTCTGGGGGCTCGGCGAGAAGAGCTATGGCTTTACGTTCTTCCTCGCGGCGGGCCTGGCTCTCGTTGCGGCGTGGCGGGAGCTTTCGCATTTCGCGCGGCGCATTGATTACTGCGTGTTTTGTGCGCAGCCGGTATTTTATCGTGCGGCGGACGGGCCGCTGACGAAGCTTGCGCGGGCGCTTTCGGGTGGCCGGGTCATCGACCTCGAGCGGCTCGCCGAGCAGCATGAGCAAGAAAAACGCGCGAAAGGAGGGGAGAGGTTATGAGGGTTTCCAGAAAACGGGCGCGCCGGATTGCCGAGGAACGCGCGAAAGAAGCGGAAAAAGAGCGCGAAGCGGCGAAGCGGGCAGCAGAGGAAGCAGCGGCTGCACAGGCGCGCTATGAAGCGGCCTGCAAAGGTGCCGTCCTGCCGTCGCGCCGCTATCCGCACAGCCGCCGCTTGAAGCGGAGCACGCGCCGTGCCTATCTCCTCGAGCAGGCACGGGCGCGGTTTGCCCGGCAGGCCGCTGTGACGGCGGCATTCTCGACGGCTTGCCTCGCGCGTCTGTTCGGCACGGCTGGGACGGCGGATGCGGCCTATCACGACCCGATGCACGACATCGAGAGCGAACTTTCCTCTCTGCGCGACCAGCGCGATGAGATTCGGAACTACCAGCTTGCGCGCGAGAACCTTCGCGCTGCGCGGCAGGCACTCGCGGAGGCGCGGAAGGATCTTTCGGATGCGAAGGCGGCCGTTGCCGATGCAAAAGCCTCTGTCGCCAGCGCGGAACAGAATCTTGCGCTGAGCCAGCAGGCGCTCGCGCAGGCAAAGGAGCATCTCAAGCAGGCGCGCGCCATCAGCGCGGAGAAGACGCGCGAAGCCATCGCGGCCCAGCAGGCGGCTTACGACTATCAGCAGGAAGTTTATGCGCGGCAGGCCGCTGTCGACGAGCTCTCGGCCGAACAGGAAAGCCTCGCCGCGCAGGCCGAAGCCGCATCAGCGAGCTATGCAGGCGCGGGACAGGCATATCAGGCCGCGACGGCCCGTGAGGCCGCCGTGCAGAAGGCACTCGCCGAAGTCGGCTACGAGCAGAACCGTCTCTCCGAGGCCATCCGCCTCGCCGATGAATATACGAATGCGCATGCTGAGACGGAAGATGCCAGTGAGGTCGCCGAGGAAGCGGCCGCTGCTGCTGATGCTGCATCTGACCGCCTCGACGAGGTCTCGTCGGCGCTCGATGACGCGGAAGCCTCGCTCGACGAGGCGCAGTCGTATCTCGAAGAACTCGAGGACGCGCGGCAGGACGCCGAGGATGCCGAGGCCGATGCCCGCGCTGACGAACGCGATGCCGAAAACGACGAGCGCGATGCCGAAAACGACGTCGCGGAAAGCGAGAAGAGCCTTGACGAGGCCCATGCGTATGACGCGAGCACGCAGAAATGGGAGCAGGAGGCAGAGAAGTCGCTCGAAGATGCCACGAAGGATGAAGACGCGACGGCGCGCGACCTCTGGCATTTCGGCGAAGGTGCCGGTCTTCAGACGGGCATCGAATATGCCCATGTGAAGGGTGAAGATCGTGGCACAGAAGACACGTTGTTCGGTCCCGCTCGCTATGCATTCCCGCATCGCGGCCACCAGCTCTTTTTCCCGTTCTCCGTCTACGATACGGAGCGCTTAGACAAATACCCTGGACAAGAGAACGTCGTTGCGGAGGACTGGCCGAAGGGCGAGGCGCGCCATGTGCTCAATCTCGGGCTCAGCACGGGATGGCTCAGCTCGCATGCCACGGTTCTTCCCGTGAACGAAGAGGGGCCGGACGCGCATGAAGAAGCCAGCTCCGTCGGCCGGATTGACACGACGTTGTCCGCTGTCTACGAAAACGACCATCCCATCGGCAGTACGCGCTTTGGCCTCACCATCAATGCACCGACCGGACAGAGCCGCTTTTATCAGTCTGCGCTTGTGCCGAAAGGCCTCGGCTTCTTCGAGGACTTTGGCAAGGGCTGGGAATTCACGCCAAGCATCGAGGGCATCCACCGCGTGACGGAGCGCGACAGTCTCAGCGCACGACTGTCTTACACGATTCGCGAACCGTATAAATTTTCCATGGAAGTTCCCGAGGCAGAGACAGAACCCGGCAACCAGACATCGCTTGATCTTTCTTATCGCCATATCGGCAAAGCGCATCAGCTCCACACCTGGGCAACGTTCACTGGATATGCAAAAACGAAGCAGAGCCGGATCGGGCAGGATGATGAAGGCAATTGGCTGCTCCTGCCTGATAAGGAGCAGTACCGCGAAGGAAATGAACTTGAAATCGGCGCGGC
Source organism: Selenomonas sp. (assembly GCA_022773585.1). Taxonomy (GTDB): domain Bacteria; phylum Bacillota; class Negativicutes; order Selenomonadales; family Selenomonadaceae; genus Selenomonas_C. Next base: position 40,064 of record JALEZZ010000072.1, read on the forward strand.
CGCGAATTGGCAGGTCGGCCCGAAAGACGTGCTCGGCGTCTTTGGCAGCTACGGTCACGCCATGCGTGTGCATGGTCTCCTGCATAGTCGTGCAACGGACGATTACGAGTTCGCTGTCAGCTTCCACCATGATATGACGCCGCGCCTTTCGTGGGAGGGCACTCTCAGCCGCTACCATTCCTCGACGGGGTACAACAACCTCTATCTCGATGACGTCTACAACAACAGCGGCTGGACGCGCCTTTCCCTGCTCGGCGTCCTCGACTGGAAAGTCACCGAAAAAGACCGTCTGACGCTGAACATCGAGCGCTACCTCCGCCAAGGCCTCAGCGAAGCCGACGACCAAGGCTATGCCGTCGCACTCTGGTACATGCGGTCGTTTTGATAAAGAAATTTAAAAGTTGCTTGTAGTGAGACGTATCATGAGAAACGGGCGTTTCTTATACAAAGCCCCCTTCCAGAGGGGGGACGGGCCCGAAGGGCGGGGGGAGTCCCCTGCAGGTAACGACAACCTGTACGACGTTTTCTTCCGCGGGTGCGAAAAAGGAGCAAGACAATGCAAATCCATCGATTTTTTCATCTCCTCGCTAGCGCTCTCTTTGGCACGGGACTTCTTCTTTCCTCCGGCTGTGAGAACTCCGCCGAGGCCGTCCATCCCGTCCCCGAGCAGGAAATGACGCGCCTCGCCGCAGATCTCAGCGGCTACGCGAAATCGAAGAGTCCGACGTTCCAGTTCGTCGGCAACGGCGCGGCGGGGTTGCTCGAGGTCACGGACGGCCAGACGGAGGAGAGCGTGCAGCGGCTCGTCGGTGCGCTCGATGGCTTCCTGACGGAGAGCTTCTTTTACCTCGATAACGACGGCGAACCTGAACTGCAGGATCCTGATATGCTTGAATACCTTGAAGCCATGATGGAGAAGCCGCAGACGGCAGGCAAAGCGGTCTGGACGCTCGATTACCTGAGCGAAGACGAACCTGTTGCGATGGATCGGGCGCTCGGCCACGCGCGCGGCTATGTCAGCATGACGGCCGCGGGCACGGGGCTCGCCTCCATCCCCGACGAAGGCGTGATGGGCGGTATCCCGGGCGAAAACTCTGCTGATATCACGACAATCCGCAGTGCGCGGAACTTCCTGATTCTGCTGAATCCCGGCAACTTTGCGAGCCGTGAAGATTATCTTTCCTCTCTCGCCGCGACGCCATACGATGCTCTCGTCATCGACCTCTACTATGGCGACGCGCCACTCTCTGCCGATGACGTCGCGCGCCTCCAGCAGAAGCCGCAGGGCGGCCGCCGCCTCGTCCTCGCCTACATGAGCGTCGGCGAAGCGGCCGATTATCGTCCGTATTGGCAGCCGTCGTGGAACGACAGCGCCAGCCGGCCGAAATGGATTGCAGGCGCCAATGACAACTGGCCCGGCGCCTATCGCGTCCGCTACTGGTCGGATGACTGGCGCCGCATCCTCTATGGCAGCGAGGATGCTTATCTCGATATGATTCTCGCCGCAGGCTTTGATGGCGCGTTCCTCGACGTCATGGATGCCTGGCAGACGTTCAAATGATAGACGAAGAAACAGGGAAAAAGCGGGCAGATGTCCAGAACTTTGTGGACATCTGCCCGCTCTTTTGCTACTGTATACAATATTACTTTACATATTACGATAAAATTTCGGAATATCCCTTGTGAGTGTACATTGTGTATGATATAATCTATTCAGGTTCTAGAGAAAAGCACAATATGGGCGTTTTGTGATTTGGAGGGATCGAGTATGCAGTTCAAGTTCAGTTTTTGTTCCATGAAGAAGATTGTCACTGCGGGACTGGCCGTCGTGATGTCGGCGGCGCTGCTCACGGGTTGCGGCGGTGGTGGCGGCGACCAGGCGGCGTCGAGCGGCGGCGGCAAGACGTTCCTGAACATCGGCACGGGCGGCACGGCCGGCACGTATTATCCGATCGGCGGCGCGATTGCCGAGATTTTGAACAATAAAATCGACGGCATGAACGCAAGTGCGCAGAGCACGGGCGCGACGGTCGCGAATATCAACATGCTGAAGGATGGCTCTGTGGATATGGCCATTGTGCAGAACGATATCACGTATTACGCCGTCAATGGCACGGAGATGTTCAAGGACAAGAAGGTCACGAACCTCAAAGGCATCGCATCGCTTTATCCTGAGACCTGCCAGTTCGTGACGCTCGACAGCACGGGCATCAAGACGATTGCAGACCTCAAGGGCAAGCGCGTCGCGGTTGGCGCTGCTGGCTCCGGCGCTGAGGCGAATGCGCGCCAGATTCTCGAAGCTTATGGCATCACGTATGATGACATCCAGGTGCAGTACCTCTCCTTCGGCGAAGGCGCAAGCGCCCTCAAAGACGGTAACGTCGATGCCGCGTTCCTGACGGCGGGCTTCCCGACGGCAGCGGTGCAGGACATCTCCTCGCAGAACAAGATCCGTCTGCTCCCGGTCGATCCGGCCAAAGCGGATGAGCTGATTGCAAAGTATCCGTTCTACACGAAGACGACGATTCCGGCTGGCACGTATCAGGGCTTTGACGAAGACGTCCAGACCATTTCCGTCATGGCAATGCTCGTTGTCAACGACAAGGTCGATGACAAGCTCGGCTATGAAATCACGAAAGCTATCTTCTCGAACCTCGACCGCATCCAGGCAGCCCATGCCGTCGGCAAGATGATCTCGAAAGAGAATGCCGAGAAGGGCATGTCGCTTGACATGAACGCTGGCGCAAAGAAGTTCTTTGACGAAAAGTAAATGAAGGCAAGAAAGGTTTTTTTGGCCATCGTTGCAGCAATGGCGCTGCTCGCTTGGCAGCTTTTGCAGCCGATATTCTTGGTGCAAGGCGGGGGGCGGACGCTCCTCGCCTTGCCTGTTTCCAAGCCGCAAGCGTTTACCGTCCGTTTCATTCATTCCGTGCAGAAGACGCCCGTTGAGGAAGAACTCGTCGCGGACGCCGAGGCACGGGATGGGGCAGGGGAGTTCCGGCTGCTCCGGACGCGCTACCAGTCGTTCGGTGTCGGTTTGCCGTTCATGGAGAGTGAAGGGGAGTTTCATGAGGAAGGCGACTATTTTGTCTTCGACCACATGGACCGTCATTTCTCCGCGCTCTCGCTCAGGACGGGCGTCGGCACGCAGCTGACGCTCCGCGCGGCAGGCCGGACGCTCCGGCTCTACGAGATGTTTCCCCCGGGGGAGAGAATCGACCTCTCCATCGCGCCCGCGTATGAGGCGCTATCCGGGCGATAAGAAAGGATTTCCTGCAAGAAAGGAATGTTTTTTATGCAAGAAGATATGATTGACAAGCAAAAGGCGGAGGAGGTGCTGAAGAAGTACGACAAGGACTCGGACACGATGGAGTACAAGGGCATCATGGCGAAGATTGTCTCCGCCATCGCCATCACGTTCTCCATCTTCCAGCTCTACACGGCGACGTTCGGCGTGCTTGACGCGCAGCTGCAGCGTGCCGTGCACCTCGGCTTTGGCCTTGCGCTCGTCTATCTGCTGTATCCGACGCGGAAAAGCTGGTCGCGCACGAAGCTCCATCCGCTCGACCTCTTGCTCGCCATCCTCGGCGCGGCGGCACCGGCATACATCCTGATCGAGTACAAGGAGCTCGTGCTGCGTTCGGGCCTCGTGTCGACGCCGGACCTCGTGGTCGGCATCATCGGCATCCTGCTCGTCGTCGAGGCAACGCGTCGCGTCGTCGGCATCCCGATGGTCACGGTCGTCCTGCTGTTCCTTGCCTATGCGTTTGCCGGGCCGTACATGCCGGGCGTGCTCGCGCATCGCGGCTTGACGCTCTCGCAGCTCGTCGGCCACCTCTACTTCACGACGGAGGGCATCTTCGGCATCCCGCTCGGCGTTTCCTCGACGTTCATCTTCCTGTTCATCCTGTTCGGTGCGTATCTCGAGTCGACAGGCCTCGGCAAGTTCTTCATCGACCTCGCGAACAGCATCGCAGGCTGGGCGAGCGGCGGCCCGGCAAAAGTCGCCGTCCTGTCTTCGGGCCTCATGGGCACGGTTTCCGGCAGTTCCGTCGCGAACGTCGTCGGCACGGGCTCGCTGACGATCCCGATGATGAAGAAGCTCGGCTATCACAAGAATTTCGCAGGCGCCGTCGAAGCGGCAGCTTCCACGGGCGGCCAGCTGATGCCGCCGGTCATGGGCGCAGCCGCGTTCCTGATGGCAGAGTTCGTCGGCGTGCCGTACATTGACATCGTCAAGGCGGCCGTCATCCCGGCGCTCCTGTATTTCACGGGCGTCTGGCTCGGCGTTCATTTTGAAGCGAAGCGCAGCAACCTCAAAGGCCTGCCGCGTGAACAGCTGCCGAAGATGAGTCGCCTGCTTGTTGAGCGCGGCCACCTCGCGATTCCTCTCGTCGTCATCGTCTACCTGCTCGTGACGGGCTACACGCCGATGCGTGCGGCGCTCGTCGCCATCGTGCTCTCCATCATCTGCTCGGCACTCCGCAAGTCGACGCGTATGAAGCCCATCGAGATTGTCCGCGGTCTTGACAAAGGTGCGCGCAACGTGCTTTCCGTCCTCGTCGCCTGCGCTTCGGCAGGTATCGTCATCGGCGTCGTCACGAAGACGGGCGTCGGCCTCAAGCTCGCGTCCGGCCTGCTGACGCTCTCGGGCGGCATGCTGCTGCCGACGATGTTCTTCACGATGATCACGGCCATCGTGCTCGGCATGGGCGTGCCGACGACGGCGAACTACGTCATCACCTCGACGATTGCGGCACCGGCCATCATCCAGATGGGCGTCCCCGTGCTCGCGGCGCATATGTTCGTCTTCTACTTCGGCATCATCGCCGATGTCACGCCGCCGGTCGCGCTTGCAGCGTTTGCTGGTGCCGGCATCGCGGGCGGCAATGCCCTGAGGACAGGTGTCAATGCGGCGAAGCTCGCCATCGCGGCGTTCATCATCCCGTACATGTTCGTGCTCTCGCCGGTCATCCTCATGATTGACGCGACGATCCCAGGCCTCATCTCGACGACCGTCACGGCCATCATCGGCATGATTGCGCTCTCGTCGGCTCTCATCGGCTACCTCGCCGACAACTGCCGCATCTACGAGCGCATCCTCCTGATTGTTGGCGGCCTGCTGCTCATCGACCCAGGCATGGTGACTGACCTCACTGGCATCGCCATCTTTGCCGTCGTGCTGTTCTTCCAGCTCGGCCGGAAAAAGAAGCGTGCGAATATGCTGGAGGCGTAAAAGCTCATTGATTTCATAAGAAAAGACAACCGCCGGTGCGATTTTGCTCGCACCGGCGGTTGTCTTTATGAGGCGAGATTCTTATTTGCCGAAATAGCGGTCATGGAGACCCTTGAAGCCGCAGCCATGGCGGGCTTCGTCTTTGCACATCTCATGAACCGTGTCGTGGATGGCGTCGAGGTTGAGCTTCTTGGCGAGCGTGGCGAGGTCTTTCTTGCCAGCGCAAGCGCCGTGCTCGGCATCGATGCGCATCTCGAGGTTCTTCTTCGTGGAGTCGGTGAGGACTTCGCCGAGGAGCTCTGCGAACTTCGCAGCATGCTCGGCTTCCTCGAATGCATAGCGCTTGAAGGCCTCAGCGATTTCCGGATAGCCTTCGCGGTCTGCCTGGCGGCTCATGGCGAGGTACATGCCGACTTCGGAGCATTCGCCCGTGAAGTTCTGGCGCAGGCCCTCGAGAACTTTTTCATCGACGCCCTTGGCGACGCCGACGCGATGCTCATCCGCGAACGTCAGGTCGCCGGACTGTTCGACGAATTTCGAGGCCGGTGCATGGCAGATCGGGCACTCTTTCGGGGGCTCGTTGCCTTCATAGACATAACCGCAGACGCTGCAAACAAATTTCTTCATGTTTTCGTCCTCCTACTATATGATGATGGGAGCCATCGGCCGCATCTTGCTCTCGGCGATGGCGGTTGAACTTTGTTGTTGGCTTTATTATAAAGCATGGACGATGGAAAGAAAAAGCTGGAATTCAGCGATGAAATAAAAATAGCGCCCGCATGCTTGCAAATGCTTCGTAAATCTTGCTTCATCGCACTTTATAAAGAAAATGATATTAGAAAAGAATAATTATTGATTATTGACGCATGGAAACTCCTTCCAATGGAGTCTTTTTGATGGTATAATGATGGACTAGAATGAGAAAAAGTATGTGAGAAGGGGATACGACACACATGTTTACGCGAATCACGAAGTCGGCTGCCGAAACGGCCCGGCTCGCACAGATGGTTGGCAAGAAGCTGCATGAAGGGACGGTTGTCTGCCTCGACGGTGATCTCGGCGCGGGAAAGACGCTGTTCGTCCAGAACGTTGCACAGATGCTCGGCATCGAGGGTGAGGTCACGAGCCCGACGTTCAATCTCATGAATGTCTATGAGGGCATCTGCCGCGTCTATCATTTCGATCTCTATCGGCTCGAGAGCGCGGAGGAGCTCGACGACATCGGCTTCTATGAATATACGGAGGAACCGGACGGCATCGTCTTCATCGAGTGGTCGGACAAGTTCCCCGAGGAACTGCCCGAGGACTACATCGCCATCCGCTTCGAGCGCACGGGTGGCGCGTCGGATGAGCGGAAGATTACATTCCGCTGCGTGGGCGAAGAGTTCGAGGATGATTTGAAGGAGATGGAAGAGTTTTGCCGATTCTGAGCCTAGATACATCGACGCAGGTTTCAAGCGTCGCGGTGCTGAAAGAGGGGCGCCTCGCGGCGGAAATCACGATGCAGGCGAAGCTGACGCATTCGGAGACGCTGCTGCCGCACATCGAGCAGGCGCTCCGTATGGCGGGCGTGAAAAAGGAAGATCTGACGGGAATTGCCGTGAGCATCGGGCCGGGCTCGTTCACGGGGCTCCGCATCGGGCTCGCGGCCGCGAAGGCGATGAGCTATGCGCTCAAAATTCCGATTATCGGCGTGCCGAGCCTTGAGGCGCTGGCGCTTCATTATCGCGTGCCGGGTGTGACGATTTTCGCGCTGATGGATGCGCAGAAGAAGAATGTCTACGTCGAGCAGCTCGCATGGCAGCGCGAGGGAAGCGACCTCGCGCTCGTGGTGCAGTCGCCTGTTGAAGTGCAGCCGCTTGCGGATGTGCTCGCCGAGGCGGGAAAGCTTGCGGCAGACGGCCAGACGGTCGTGCTCGTCGGCGACATCGTGCAGAAGCGGTTCGCGGGCAAGGATGGCCGGGCGACGGGCAAGATGCCGCTGCCCGATGGTGTGCTGCTGCCGCCGCCAGAGCTCGTGCTGCCGCGCGCTTCGCATGTGGCCTGTCTCGGTGCCGAGCGTCTCGCGAAGGGCGAGGCCGACAATGTCATGGACCTCGAGCCCATCTACATCCGGAAGAGCGAGGCGGAGCTGCTGTGGGCGAAGCATCATGCGGACGATGAGAATACGGTCGTCGATAATGAAAAGACGCTCGCCGCTGACGAGGCGCATGGCCGCCGTGAGGTGTCGCGATGACGGCGGCGAAACTCTCCTTCCGCAAGATGGTGCCGGACGATGCCGATGCGGTCGCGCGGGTCGAGGAGGCCTGCTTTCCCGTGCCGTGGTCGCGCGAGTCGTTCTGGCGCGAGGCGTCAAATGAGAACACGTCGTACATCCTCGCCATCGACGAGGCGACGGGCGAGGTCGTCGGCTATGCGGGCTGCTGGATTCTCGCGGACGAAGCGCAGATCACGAACGTCGCGATCCTGCCAGCCTTTCGCGGATGTGGCGCGGGCACGCAGCTCATGGCCGCGAGCATCGCGGCGGCCGTGAAGCGCGGTGCGATGGCGATGACACTCGAAGTGCGTCCGTCGAATGCGCCTGCGCTTGCGCTCTATCATCATTTTGATTTTGAGGAGGCGGGCCGGCGCAAAGGATACTACAGTGACAATGGCGAGGACGCCATCATCATGTGGAATACAAAGCTGGCTAAAACTTTTTCTCGCCATTCTCTAGATTTTCTAAGATTTGTTTCGTAAAATGGACATAGTTTCATTCGGGATTGACAGATAATGCAGAAACTGTTATCTTGACAGCCGCAACTTGCTGGAAAGCGCTCTTTGTGGGGAAGAGCGTTGCAAAGGAATGCGGAGTAAGGAGTAAGGCTCTATGGGGATCAAGAAGAAATTTCTGCTGCTGACGGCCGTTGTCGGCGTACTGCTGGCGGTCGTCTCATTCCTGGGGTATTTCATGGCGCAGCGCGCGCTCGATGCGAGCATCGCGGGAGAAATCTAGGTTCAATCACAAAACTTGTGGGATTGAATAGTTTCGAAGAATAATTCATGTTGTCAAAAAAGAAGACATCCGCTAAGATGTGGAAATGCATATCGACAATGTAAATCCACACAAAGGAATGTCCTCTCCATGGATTATAT
>JALEZZ010000046.1 GCA_022773585.1 Selenomonas sp.
TATAATCCATGGAGAGGACATTCCTTTGTGTGGATTTACATTGGCTAGATGCATTTCCACATCTTAGCGGATGTTCTCTTTTTTTACAACATGAATTGTTCTTCGGAACTATTCAAATCCCACAGGTTTTGTGATTGACCCATAAAAAACAATCGTGCATCTCACACGTCATGCTTGTGAGACTCCCTCTGCCCTTCGGGCACCTCCCTCTGAGAGGGAGGCTTATGTTCGAGCTTCCCGAGCAGGCCATTTTCACCTCCCCATCACTTGAAAAGCCAACACGCCGCAGATTAGGAACAGGATCGTCGCGGTGTACATCATCCGGATGCTTTCCATGATCTGGGGCGCGGCGAGGGGGCGGAGGGGTTCGCCCATGTAGGCGCGGAAGTATTTCTTTCCGAAGTAGGTGTTGTAGCCGCCGAGGCGGATGTGGAGGGCGCCGGCCATCGGGGCTTCGCAGCAGCCGCCGTTCGGGCTCGGGTGCTTGGCGGCGTCGCGGCGCAGCATGCGCAGGGCGTTTCGCGCGTCGAAGCCGAGGAAGCCGGCGCTGACGAGGAACAGCAGGCCCGTGAGGCGCGCGGGGATGTAGCCGAGGACGTCGTCGAGGCGGGCGGCGGCGCGGCCGAAATAGAGGTATTTGTCGTTTTTGTAGCCGATCATGGAGTCCATCGTGTTCGCCGCGCGGTAGAAGACGGCGAGCGGTGCGCCGCCGATGGCGAAGAAGAACAGCGGCGCGATGATGCCGTCGTTCGTGTTCTCGGCGATGGTCTCGATGGTCGCGCGCGTGACTTCGCCGGCGTCGAGGTTCTGCGTCTCGCGGCCGACGATCCAGCCGACGCGCTGACGGGCGCCCGCGAGGTCGTCGAGGACGAGGCGCGCGTAGATGGCCTTGCCCGCTTTGGCGAGGCTCTTCGGCGAAATCGTGAACGAGACGAGGAGCGCCGAGACGATCTCCGTCGCCCACTCGAACTGGATATGATATGACGCCATGACGATGGCGGCGGCGGCTTCGTACGAAATCAGCAGAACGAGCAGGACGAGAATGGCGCCCGAGGTGAATTTCCGCGCGTCGCTGTCCTGCGGGCGGTAGAGGAAATGTTCGAGCGCCGAAATCAGGCGGCCGATCAGAGCCACGGGGTGGAATTTCGTGTTCGGGTCGCCGATGATGCAGTCAAAGAGAAACGCGAGGATGGCGGTATTCATGCATCGGCCTCCGGCGCGGCCTCTGCGGACGCGGCTTTCTCTGTGGCCTCGTCCATGATTTTGGCGAGTTTTTTCATATCGAGCGCCTGCTTGACGACGTCAGCCAGATGGTCGTAGGCCTGCTCTTTTTCGCGGCGGCGGTTGCGCTGGATTGGCAGCAGTTCGAGGCCTTTCTGGTGGCGCAGGACGTTCAAAAATTGGCGGCGGAAGCCGTCGTGGTCGAAGACGCCGTGGAGGTACGTGCCAAAGACCTGGCCGTCTTCGCGCAGAGCGCCGTCCCAGAGGTTCACGCGCGCGTCGCCCTGCTGGATGATGTGGAACGGATGGCGCACGGGGGCCGTGAATTCCGTGCGGCCCATGTGGATTTCGTAGCCGGGCATGCCTTTCCCGAGCAGGACGCCGTCGAGGAATTCGAGGCCCGGGCAGTCGGCCGTGACCTGGACAGTGCGCTTTTCTTCCTCGAACGTCGTCACCATCGGCAGGTAGCCGAAGCCTTTCACTTCGTCGTGCGAGGACTCCGTGTGATGCGGGTCGGCGATCTTTTCGCCGAGCATCTGGTAGCCGCCGCAGATGCCGATGAGCGGCGTGCCCGCTTTGACGAAATCGGCGATGGCCGCCTCGATGCCCTCCTGGCGCAGGTGCAGCAGGTCTTCGGTCGTATTTTTCGAGCCGGGCAGAAGGATTGCGTCGGGTTTCAGGGCGCGGAGTTCTTCGGCGGTCCTCACATAGGCGATTTCGACGTCAGGCTCTTCCGCGAGCGCTTCGAAATCGGTGAAGTTCGAGATTTTCGGCGTCTCGATGACAGCGAGCGTGAGGTCTTTCGGGCCTTCCTTCTCCTGTTCGCGCTCCTTGTCGGCGAGCGAAACGGAGTCTTCGTCGTCGATGCCCATTTTCTCGATGTACGGCACGATGCCGAGCACGGGCTTGCCGGTCTTCTTTTCGAGGAAATCGACGGCCGTGTCCATGAGGGTCACGTCGCCGCGGAATTTGTTGATGACAAGGCCTTTGACGAGATCGCGTTCGTCGGGGTCGAGGAGTTCGAGCGTGCCGACGAGCGAGGCGAGCGAGCCGCCGCGGTCGATGTCGGCAATGAGCAGCACGGGGGCCTGCAGGTATTTCGCGACGCGCATGTTGACGATGTCGTCGTCCTTGAGGTTGATTTCCGCCGGACTGCCCGCGCCCTCGATGACGATGGTGTCATAGGCGGCCGAGAGGCGCGCGAGCGCGGCCGTGACGTGGCCGAACAGCTGGCGCGATTTGCCCTTGTGGTATTCGCGGGCGCTGAGGTTGCCGATGGGCTTGCCGTCGACGATGACCTGCGAACAGGAATTGCCCGTCGGCTTCAAAAGGACGGGGTTCATGTCGACGTGCGGCGCGAGACCCGCCGCCTCGGCCTGCGCGACCTGGGCGCGGCCCATTTCGAGGCCGTCCTTCGTCACGTAGGAGTTCAGCGCCATGTTCTGCGCCTTGAACGGCACGACGCGGCGGCCCTGCTGGTGGAAGATGCGGCAGAGCGCCGTCGCTAGGATGCTCTTGCCGACATGCGAGCTCGTGCCCATAAGCATGATGGTCTGGGGTTTCTTCGTTTCTGTCATCAAATGACCTCCGCCTCTCCACTCCCTCTGCCTCCCCCTTTGGGGGTAATGTCATTAAGTTAAGGGCCAGGCCCCCTCTAGAGGGGGCTGTCAGCGAAGCTGACTGGGGGAGTAGTTGGGTACTGGAGACCAACAGATATACAGAACGTTGCTAAAGGCTTTAGCGACGACTGCATTCTTGTCAGGCTATCGCATCCTACTACTCCCACCACCGCTTCGC
>JALEZZ010000067.1 GCA_022773585.1 Selenomonas sp.
TCAACAACAAGATCAAGACGTTGCGCAGGCAGGCCTATGGATATCCTGACGATGAATACTTCTTCTTGAAGCTCATCGACATGAGTCGCCATTGACTCGCTGTGCATCATTCATCCCACAGAAAAAATGATTGAGCCGAAATCTAGGCAAATGTCGAAAGCCAGCGCCAGAATCTTTCAGGCTGGGTCGCAGCGCATACGCGCGTCGCAGAGGATGCAGCCGCGCATATGGGCGCACTCGATGATGCTTCGGGCGTGCCGTCGGTGGACGAAATCCAGCCGTCGAAGGACGAGATGCTGCTCGGCCTGACGGTCGGCCGCGAAGACGGCCATGTCGTGAGCTATCCGTCCGGCGACCTGACGGGCAAGCTCGTCCCGTCGGAGCGTTCCTGGTACAAGGACGCGAAGGCGACGGGCAAGACGCTTTATACGGATCCGTACGTCGACAAGATCACGAACAAGCTCTGCGTCTCGATTGCCGTGCCATACTATAAGAAGGATGGTGCCTTCGGCGGTGCCGTCTGCGAGGACATCTCGCTCGAGCGTCTCGACGACTATATCGAAAAGCTGAACTACAAGGGCGAGGGCATGGGCACGATCATCACGCCGTCCGGCAAGGTGGTCGCCTCGAAAGACCCTGCTTTGCAGGACAAGGACGTCAAGGACGTCCCGGGCCTCGACAAGCAGTTTGACGAGATGGTGAAGAATGGTTCGGGCACGCTGACGCAGAACGTCGGCGGCGAGAACATGGTCATCTCGTATGCGACGGTCGATGGCACGAACTGGATCATGCTGCTGACGGTGCCGGAGAGCTTCGTCTACAGCGAGCTCACGACGATGAAGATTGCATTCGCCATCGTGACAATCATCGGCCTCATCGTCATCATGGTCATCTGCCAGATGTTCGCGCGCCGCATCACGGAGCCGGTCGTGCTGCTCAAGGAGCGCGCCGAGCTGCTGGCGGGCGGCGACCTGCGGTCGGAAGGCATCGTCGTGGATTCGAGCGACGAGCTCGGCGACCTCGCGCATGCATTTGACGCGATGACGAAGAACCTGCGGGAGCTCATCGGCAATGTGGCGAACACGTCGGATCAGGTCGCGGCGTCGTCCGAACAGCTCACGGCGAGCTCGCAGCAGTCGGCGCAGGCAAATGAAAGCGTCGCGCAGACCATCGTCGATGTCGCAAATGGCATGGAAGCGCAGCTCACGAGCATTGATGGCGTGAAGGAAAGCGTCGATAATGTCGACGGGCAGGTGCTCGAGACGACAGCGCGCGCGCAGGGCGTCTCCGAGCGCTCGGCCGATACGGCGGATGCCGCAAAGCACGGCCAGAGCCTCATGGAAAGCTCTGTCACGAAGATGGAGGAAATCGAGAAGAGCGTCAACGAGACGGCCGACGTCATGGACATGCTCGGCAAGAACTCGAAGGAAATCGGCGCCATCGTCGAGACCATCAGCGGCATCGCCGAGCAGACGAACCTCTTAGCGCTCAATGCGGCCATCGAAGCAGCGCGTGCCGGCGAGGCAGGCCGCGGCTTCTCCGTCGTTGCCGACGAAGTCCGCAAGCTCGCCGAAGAGTCGCAGCAGGCGGCCAGCGAAATCGAGGAGCGCATCGGCGCCATCCAGAGAGATACAGAACAGGCAGTCGAGAGGATGCAGGCAGGCCGCGGCCGCGTGCAGGAAGGCACCGAAGCCATCCGCAAGGTCGGCGCGGAGTTCCAGAGCATCATGGACAAGATTGCCCAGACGAATGACGACATGACGGCCATCAACGAGACGATGCAGAATCTCGCGGAGGGCACGAAGAAGATTGTCGACGTCATCGGCCAGGTCGACGAGATCAGCCGCGAGACGTCGGAGCACACGCAGACCATCAGCGCGGCGGCCGAAGAGCAGAGCGCTTCGGCCGAGGAAATCGCTTCGGCATCGCAGTCGCTCGCCAAACTCGCGGCAAAGCTGCAGGAAGCGACGAAGAAGTTCAAAGTCTGAAGAATCTGCTGCCAAGAATTTCATACGACATTCGCAAAGACGCGAGACCGTGCTATCTTCACGGTCTCGCTTTTTATATAGATAGAGAGAAATAAAAGGAAACCAAAAGGAAGGAATGGATTCACTATGGGGATTCGAAAGAAATTCTTGCTTCTGACGGTTGTGGTCGGTGTCTTGCTCGCGCTTGTCTCCGGCCTCGGCTATTTCATGGCGTATCGCGCGCTTGATGCAAGTATCCAGGATGAGATTTCGGCGAGCATGGAGGCCGAGCGTCAGAAACTCTCTGGATGGGTCGCGGAGCACACGCGCATTGCGGAAGACCTCGCTGCACATGCAGCTGCGATGGATGAGGCGGTCGGAAAACCGACGCCGGGGATGATCCAGTTCGCGAAGGATGACATGATCCTCGACATTACGCTCGGGCGCGAAGACGATTACGCGATTGGCGCCAAGGATGGCAACCTCACAGGAGAATTCTTCCCGACGACGCGCGATTGGTACAAGGATGCAAAGGCGCAGGGCAAGACGATTTATACCGATCCGTACATTGATGCTACGACGAAGAAACTCTGCGTCTCCATCGCCGTGCCGTATTATCGTGCAGATGGCAGTTTTTCCGGTGCAATCTGCGAAGATGTCCTCCTGACGACATTGGATGATTATGTATCAGAGCTCAAGTACAAGGGAGAAGGCAAAGGCAAGATTCTCAGTGAAAATGGTACGGTGCTTGCGTCTGTTGATACGGAAGATAATAACAAGAAGTTCTCGGATTTTGATTATTTGAGCCGGTATTTCGATGAGATGAAGGCAAACGGCAAGGGATTCTTTGTCACGGATGTTGATGGCACCTCGTCAGTGGTAGCCTATGCAACCGTGGATCGCGCAAATTGGATGATGGTGCTGACTGTGCCGGAATCCGTCGTTTACAGCGGCATGACGACGATGAAGATTGCGTTTGTCATTGTGACGATTCTCGGCATCCTGCTCGTCATGGGCATCTGCCAGCTGTTTGCGCGCCGCATCACGGAGCCGCTCGTGCTGCTCCGTGGCCATGCAGAGCAGCTTTCGGGCGGCGATCTCCGCGTGGATGGCTGCGGCGTGGATACGGATGACGAACTCGGCGAGCTTGCCCGTGCCTTTGACACGATGGCAAAGAACCTGCGCGACCTCATCCACGGCGTTGCCTCGACGGCAGACCAGGTGGCTGCATCCTCGGAACAGCTGACGACGAGCTCTCAGCAGTCGGCGCAGGCGACGGAGAGCGTCGCGCAGACAATCGTCGATGTCGCGAACGGCATGGAGCAGCAGCTCACGAGCATTGACGGCGTCAAGGGCAGCGTCGACGAGGTCGACGGGCAGGTGCTCGAGACGACGACGCGCGCGCAGGATGTTTCGGATCGCTCGTCCGATACAGCGGATGCGGCCAAGCACGGACAGAGCCTCATGGAGAGCTCCGTCACGAAGATGGAAGAAATCGAGAAAAGCGTCAACGAGACGGCCGATGTCATGGACATGCTCGGCAAGAATTCAAAGGAAATCGGCGCCATCGTCGAGACCATCAGCGGCATCGCGGAGCAGACGAACCTCCTTGCGCTCAATGCGGCCATCGAGGCGGCGCGCGCAGGCGAACAGGGCCGCGGCTTCTCTGTCGTCGCCGACGAAGTTCGCAAACTCGCTGAGGAATCGCAGCAGGCCGCGAGCGAGATTGAGGAACGCATCGGCACGATCCAGAAGGACACGCAGGCCGCCGTCGAACGGATGTCCGGCGGGCGCACGCGCGTGCAGGAAGGCACGGATGCCATCCGCAAAGTCGGCGAAGAGTTCCAGAGCATCATGGACAAGATTGCGCAGACGAATGATGACATGACGGCCATCAATGACACGATGCACGGCCTCGCGGACGGCACGAAGAAAATCGTCGGCGTCATCGGCGACATTGACAAGATCAGCCGGGAGACCTCGGAACACACGCAGACGATCAGCGCGGCGGCCGAAGAGCAGAGCGCTTCGGCCGAGGAAATCGCCACGGCCTCGCAGTCGCTCGCGAAGCTCGCACAGCAGCTGCAGGAAGCGACAAAGAAGTTCAAAGTGTAATCGGATATTAACGCAGAGGAAGTCCCGCCACGGCCAGCTGTGGCAGGACTTCTTCGTTTTTTGGCGAATTGTAACGCCATAGGGGAAAACCATTTTGGGGAAAGGGATGATTCATTCATGGGAATCAAGAAGAAGTTTATGGCGCTGACGGGGGTTGTCGGTGTCATGCTGATCGTCGTCTCCCTGCTCGGCTATTTCATGGCGTATCGGGCGCTCGATACGAGCATCCAGGGCGAGATCACGGCGAATATGGAAGCGCAGCGGCAGGGCGTTTCTGGCTGGGTGGCCACGCATGCACGCATCAATGAAGACCTCGCGGCGCATATGGCCGCGCTTGACGCCTTGGCGGAAAAGCCGTCGAAAGACGTCATCATGAATTCAAAAGATGACATGGTGCTCGACATCACCGTCGCACGCGAGGCGGACAATTACGTCGTCGCAACGCTCGAAGGCGACCTCACGGGCAAGCTGATCCCGAACGATCGTCCATGGTATCGCGATGCAAAGGCGGCCGGCAAGACGATTTATACAGATCCATACGTTGCGAAGAGCACAGGACAGACGTGCATCTCGTTCGCGACGCCGTATTACAAGGTGGACGGTTCCTTTGCAGGCGCCATCTGCGAAGACATCTCGCTCGCGAGCATGAATGACTATGTCGAGCAGCTCAACTACAAGGGCGAGGGCGTCGGTACCATCATCACGCCATCGGGCAAGATCATCGCTTCGAAAGATGAGGAGCTCAGCAACAAGGACATCGCAGATGTTCCGGGACTCAGCGCGCATTTCGATGAAATGGTGAAGAATGGCAAGGGCTCGTTTACGGACAATGTCAATGGGACTTCGACGGTCGTGACGTATTCGACGGTCGATGGCGCGGGCTGGATCATGGTGCTGGCCGTGCCGGAGAGCGTTGTCTATGCGGAAATGACGACGATGAAAATCGCGTTCGCCGTCGTGACGATTCTCGGCATCATCTTCATCCTCGGCGTCTGCCGCGTCTTCGCGGGCCGCATCACGGGCCCGATTGCCGTACTCAAGGCGCACGCGGAAGAGCTTTCGCAGGGCAATCTTCGCATGGATGACTGCGCCGTCGATTCTGACGATGAGCTCGGCGACCTCGCGAATGCCTTTGATACGATGGCAAAGAATCTGCGCGATTTCCTGAAGAATGTCACGGAGACGTCCGACCAGGTCGCGGCGGCCTCGGAAGAGCTCACGGCAAGCTCGCAGCAGTCGGCGCAGGCGACGGAGAGCGTCGCGCAGACGATTGTCGATGTCGCGAACGGCATGGAAGAACAGCTGTCGAGCATCGACGGTGTCAAGGAAAATGTGGACAACGTCGACGGGCAGGTGCTCGAAACGACGGCGCGCGCGCAGGGCGTTTCCGACCGCTCGGCCGATACGGCTCAGGCCGCAAAACATGGCCAGGAACTCATGGAGAGCTCGGTCGCGAAGATGGAAGAAATCGAGCGGAACGTCAACCAGACGGCTGATGTCATGGACACGCTCGGCAAGAATTCGAAGGAAATCGGCACGATGGTCGAGACGATTTCGAGCATCGCCGAGCAGACGAATCTCTTGGCGCTCAATGCGGCCATCGAGGCGGCCCGTGCGGGCGAACAGGGACGCGGCTTCTCCGTCGTCGCCGACGAAGTCCGCAAGCTCGCCGAGGAATCGCAGCAGGCGGCTGGCGAGATTGAGGAACGCATCGCCGTCATCCAGAAGGATACGGAACAGGCCGTCGCACGCATGCAGGCAGGCCGCGGCCGCGTGCAGGAAGGCACGGAGGCCATCCGCAAAGTCGGCGAGGAGTTCCAGAGCATCATGGACAAGATTGCGCAGACGAACGACGATATGACGGCCATCAATGACACGATGCACGGCCTCGCAGACGGCACGAAGCAGATTGTCGGCGTCATCGGCAACATCGACGAAATCAGCCGCCAGACGTCGGAGCACACGCAGACCATCAGCGCGGCGGCCGAAGAGCAGAGCGCTTCGGCGACGGAAATCGCCACAGCGTCGCAGTCGCTCGCGAAACTCGCGCAGCAGCTGCAGGACGCAACGAAGAAATTCAAGGTCTGAGGCTGGAAGGCTGAAGTTTTAAAGGGGGACATTATTCCATGGCAAAGTATGCATTGATCACGGGCGCATCGAGCGGCATCGGACGCGCGACAGCATTTGCGCTGGCGAAGAAAGGCTATGACCTCGTTATCGCGAGCCGCAATCTTGAAAAGCTCGAAGCCGTGAAGAAAGAAGTCGAAGCGGCAGAGCATGTCGCCGTGACGCCCATCGTGCTCGACGTCACGGACACGGCGGCCATCCATCAGGTGACGTCTGTCGTGCTCGAGAAATTCGGCGCACCGGACGTGCTCGTCAATGACGCGGGCCTCGCGCGCGGCCTCGAGCCGTATGCGGAGACGGACGAAGAAGACATCCTTGAGATGATCGATACGAACATCAAGGGGCTCTTCCTCGTCACGCACGATTTTCTGCCAGCGATGGTGAAGCGCAATTCCGGCCATATCGTAAACCTCGGCTCGACGGCAGGGCTCTATGCCTATGCGGGTGCGGCCGTCTACTGCGCGTCGAAAGCCGCCGTCAAGACATTTTCCGACGGCATCCGCATCGACCTCATGGCGACGGATGTCAAGGTCACGACGATCCAGCCGGGCATGGTCGAGACGCCGTTCTCAGAAGTCCGCTTCCACGGCGACAAGGCGCGGGCGGCGAATGTCTACAAGGGCATCGAAGCGCTGACGCCGGAAGACATCGCCGATACGATCGCCTACGTCGTCGACACGCCGCGCCGCATGCAGGTCAGCGACGTCGTCATCCTCGCGAACCAGCAGGGGACGGGATTCCTGGCGCATAAAGAGTAAAGACAGAAAAGCCGTGACTTTCACGGTGCGATTCGATGTCGCACCCGCGGAAGTCACGGCTTTCTTTTTGCTTTGACATACAGGGGACTCCCCCAGTCAGCTTTGCTGACAGCCCCCTCAACGAGGGGGCCAGAGAAGATGGATTACGGGACGATGATGAAACTTGCCAGTGTCGGATGATCTTTGCGGAGGTCCATTTTGATCTTGTTGAGCGGCGCGAAGAGCGGCGCGAACGTCAGGCGGAGCTTGAAGCGCGCGAGCGTGTGGCTGTTGCTGCCGAAAATCGGGACGCGGTCGAGGATGAACGGATCCTCGCCGGGTTCGGCGAGACCGTAGTTGACGGTGAAGGCGGCACGGTAGCCAGCGTCCTTCGTTGCCTGCTCGATGTCCGCATCGTATTCGCCGCAAGGATAGGCGATGAAATTCACCTGCTTGCCGAGGTTCCACTCGATGGCCTGCTTCGAGCCGATGAGCTGGTGTTTCGCTTCGTCGAGGCTCGGTGCCTTCGTGAGTTCCTCATGCGAGAGCGTATGGCTTTCGAAGTCGATGAGGCCGCTTTCCTGCATGTCCTGCACAGCGCTCCACGTCAGGTAATTCGGATACGTGTTGACGTAATCGGAAATCAGGAAGATTGTTGCCTTGAGCTGATACTTCTCGAGAATGGGGAACGCGTGGTTGTAGTTGTCGAGATAGCCGTCGTCAAACGTGATGATGACAGGCTTTTCGGGAAGCTTTGTGCCGTTTTCCCAAGCATCGAGCATGTCAGCGGGCGTGATGGTCGTGTAGCCGTTTTCTGAGAGGTACTTCATCTGCGCCTCGAACTGCTCCGTGTTGACGGTCAGCGCGTTCTTTTCCGTGTCGTTGATCTGGTGGTAGTTCAGCACGGGGATGCCGTCTTTCGCGGATTGGAACAGCGAACCAATGAAGAGGGCTGCGGCGATGACGAGCGCAACAGCTGCGGCAAGCAGCCATTTGCAATGCTTTCGCAAGGGAAACACATCCTTTTTCTGTCAAAATGCGATGAAATCCAGATAGTTTTCAGTTTGCCATAGCAACTAATATATTACAACGAACCATGGCTGTCAAGGAATCTTTCCGTTCTGTGCCATGAACAATTGGGAATCCGATGGAAACACTCTTTTTTCGTTGGGGAAACTATGGTATCATAAAGGCGTGCAGAGGGGGTGCAGCCATGTCATATCGGCGGATTCTGGCCATCGGGGATATTCATGGGAACTTCCGGAAATTCCTGACGCTCTGGCGGCAGCTGGCGTTTGATGGGACGCGGGAAATCGCCATCTTCCTCGGCGACTATACGGATCGCGGGCCGGAGAGCCGCGAGGTCATGTCCTGGGTGATGGAGCATTTCCATCGGCAGGGGTTCGTGTTCCTGCGCGGCAACCATGACGAGATGATGCTTGCGGCCTGTCTCGGCATCGAGAAAAATCTCTGGCTGCAGAACGGCGGCCGCACGACGGTCGAGAGCCTGCGCGCCTTGGAGAAAAGCGATGCCGATGACTTTCTGACGCGATGGGCGAAGACGATCCGCGAGATGAAGCTTTGCTATGAAGTCCTCCAGGACGGACAGCCGTACTGGTTCATGCATGCAGGCATCCGGCCTGGCGTGCCGCTCGCGGAGCAGGAGGAAGAGACGCTGCTCTGGGATCGTGACTTTGCAATGGCGGACACGTATGATGGCGCGCCTGTCGTGACGGTCGGCCATACGCCTGTGCCGTATCTTTCCATCGATGGGTCGGTGATCCCTCCAATCGCAGCACATCCGCTGATTCTCGACGACGGCCGCCGCATCCTCGTCGATACGGGCGGCTTTTTGCCGAAGGGGCGCATCTCGGCTGTCGATGTGCTGACGAAGCGATATTGGCGGTCGAAGCTGCTGCCGGAAGAAAGAGGTTTGGCGTGAAGATTTCAAGACGGGAATTTCTCTTGGGAGGTGCTGGCATCTACAGCGATGTGGAAGTTCCTGTTTGGCGACAAGTCAAAGCTCACGCCTGCGCGGCCATTGATTTCGCAGAAGACGGATCTTTTTTCGCTGCCCCGTGATGAGGACGTCGTTGTCTGGATGGGGCATTCGAATTTCTACCTGCAGCTCGGCGGGCGGCGCATCCTGATCGATCCGAGTGAAAAACATCGTCTGCCAGCTCGGCGTCGGCGAATACTTCGAGCAGTGGGGATTTGATGCAGAGAAGATTCACGAAGAGGACTTTGGAAGAAAATTCGGCGGATGCAAAAACGGCTGACTTCCATCCGTGGTGGCAGCAGATGACATGAGGCATGGACATTTTTACATAAAATATCCATTTCCCTGTTGACAAACGACAGGAAAAGCGTAATAATGTATACAATGTTTACAGACTTACACGCAAACGTCACGGGAGGAAGCACAGAATGGACATGAAACATGTGTTGTCTGTCTTTGTCGAAAACCAGACGGGCGTGCTCGTGCGGGTTGTGAGCATGTTTTCCAGGCGGGAGTTCAACATCGACAGCTTGTCGGTGGGCGTCACGGAATCGCCGGAGTATTCGCGCATCACGATCGTGGTGCACGGGGATGAAGACCTTGTCGAGCAGATGATCAAGCAGCTCGAGAAGATGCCGGTCGTGCGCGGCGTGGAACGCCTGGATCCCGAAGTCGCTGTATGCCGCGGGCTGACGATGATCAAGGTGCGCGCGGATGATTCGAACCGGCTCGATGTTTTGAAGATGGCGGAGCTTTTCCGGGCTCATGTCGTCGATGTCAAGCCGCAGACGCTGATTTTCGAGATTACGGGAGACGATGACAAGGTCACGGCCTTGCTGCAGCTCCTGAAACCGTACGGAATCAGCGAAGTCATCCGGACGGGCCTCGTCGCGCTGGAGCGCGGAGAACATACGATTTATGAACATTGTGAGGAGAGAGAGTATTATGGCAAAAACTTACTATGATCAGGATGCAGATCTCGAGATGCTCGCTGGCAAGACCGTTGCTGTCATCGGCTACGGCAGCCAGGGCCATGCCCATGCACTGAACCTCAAGGACAGCGGCGTCAACGTCGTCGTCGGCCTCTATGAGGGCTCGAAGTCCAAGGCAAAGGCAGAGGCTCATGGCCTTACGGTCCTTCCGGTCGCTGAGGCGGTCAAGAAGGCAGACATCACGATGGTCCTGATTCCGGATGAGAAGCAGGCAGATGTCTACAAGACGGAGATCGGTCCGAACCTCAAATCCGGCTCTGCTCTCGCTTTTGCACATGGTTTCAATATCCATTTCAAGCAGATTGTTCCGCCGGCTGACGTCGATGTCTTCATGGTTGCGCCGAAAGGCCCGGGTCATCTCGTCCGCCGCACGTACACGGAAGGTTCCGGCGTTCCGGATGTCTTCGCTGTGCATCAGGATGCTTCGGGCAAGTGCTTCGACATCGCGCTCGCTTATGCAAAGGCACTCGGCGGCACGCGTTCCGGCGTCCTCCAGACGACGTTCCGCGATGAGACGGAAGAAGACCTCTTCGGCGAGCAGTGCGTGCTGATGGGCGGTCTCTGCCAGCTCATGAAGACGGGCTTCGAAGTCCTCGTCGAGGCAGGCTATCCGCCAGAGATGGCATATTTCGAGTGCTTCCACGAGATGAAGCTCATCGTCGACCTCTGCTACGAGGGCGGCATCACGAAGATGGTACAGTCGTGCTCCGACACGGCAGAGTATGGCAGCTATGTCATCGGCCCGCGCATCATCACGGAAGATACGAAGAAGGAAATGAAGAAGTGCCTGCATGAAATCCAGGATGGCACGTTCGCCACGAAGTGGCTGCAGGAGAACCGTGCGGGCGGCCGTGCGAACTTCCTCGCAATGCGCCGTCTCGCGCAGGAGCATCCGATCGAAAAGGTCGGTGCCGAGCTCCGTCAGATGATGCCGTGGCTGCGTGACAAGAAAGACCTCACGTTCTGATTTTGATGCAAAACGCGAAGGAATCGTGTAAAATAGAATACTGAAGGTCGAAAGCCTTCCCACTCGGGAAGGCTTTCTTTATAAGGAGGGCAAATTTCATGGGCATGAATATGAGCGAGAAGATTCTCGCCCGGCACGCCGGCCTCGCGGAGGTGCACGCAGGCGAGCTCATCACGTGCGATCTCGACATGGTGCTCGCGAATGACATCACGGCGCCGCCGTCGATTGCGAAGTTCAACGAGATTGGCGGCAAGGTCTTTGACAAGACCAAGATTGCGCTCGTGCCGGATCATTTCCAGCCGTCGAAGGACATCAAGAGCGCAGGACTTGCGAAAATCGTGCGCGATTTCGCGAAAGAGCAGGGCATCGTCAATTATTTCGAGCAGGGCCGCGTCGGCATCGAGCACGTCATCCTGCCGGAGTTCGGCCTCGTGGGGCCGGGCATGCTGACGATCGGCGCGGATTCGCATACCTGCACGTATGGCGCCGTCAATGGCTTTTCGACGGGCGTCGGCTCGACGGATCTCGGCATGGCGATGGCGACGGGCAAGGCGTGGTTCAAAGTGCCGGAGGCCATAGAAGTTAAGTTGTTCGGAAAGAAGCCTGCGGACATCACGGGCAAGGATGTCATCCTGACGCTCATCGGTATGATCGGCGTTGATGGCGCACTCTACAAATCGCTCGAGTTCACGGGCGAGGGCGTGCACGAGCTCACGATGACGGATCGCCTGACCATCTCGAACATGGCCATCGAAGCCGGTGGCAAGAACGGCATCTTCCCGTATGACGACGTTACGGAGGCATATGTCAAGGGCCGTGTGAAAAAGCCGTATGAGCCCGTGGCTGCCGACCCGGATGCGAAATACTGCCAGACGGTCGAAATCGACATCTCGAAGCTCACGCCAGTCGTCGCGTTCCCGCATCTGCCCGGCAACACGAAGCCCGTGGCTTCCATTAACACCCCAATCAAGATCGATCAGGTTGTCATCGGCTCTTGCACGAACGGCCGTCTCGAAGATCTCGAAATCGCCGCGAACATCTTCAAAGGACATGAAGTCCATCCCGATGTGCGCTGCATCGTGATTCCGGGCAGCCAGGCCGTGTACAAGGAAGCCATGCATCGCGGTTACATCGACACGTTCATCGATGCGCACTGCGTCGTTTCGTGCCCGACGTGCGGCCCGTGCCTCGGCGGCTACATGGGCATCATGACGGCGGGCGAGCGCTGCGTCTCGACGACGAACCGCAATTTCCGCGGCCGCATGGGCGATGTCACGAGCGAAGTCTACCTCGCAGGCCCGCAGACGGCAGCCGCGAGCGCAATCCTCGGCCGCATCGCCGCACCGAACGAGCTGAAGGAGGCAAAATAAATGGCAGAACTCAAGGGAAAAGTCTGGCGCTACGGCGACAACATCGATACGGATGTCATCATCCCGGCGCGCTATCTCAATACATTCGACCCGAAGGAGCTCGCGAGCCACTGCATGGTCGATATTGACGAGACGTTTGCGAAAAACGTCAAGGAAGGCGACATCATGGTCGGCGGCAAGAACTTCGGCTGCGGCTCGTCGCGCGAGCACGCGCCTGTCGCCATCAAGGCGTCGGGCGTGCCGGTCGTGATTGCCGCGAGCTTCGCGCGCATCTTCTACCGCAACGGCATCAACATCGGCCTGCCGCTCCTTGAAATCGGCGAAGATGTCGAGAAGATTCATGCGGGCGACGAGCTCTCGGTCGATGTCTCGACGGGCGTCATCCACGACCTTACGACGGGCGACAAATTCCAGGCGCATCCGCTGCCGGGCTTCATCCAGGACATCGCGAAAGCGGGCGGCCTCGTGGAGTATGTGAAGCAGCAGGCAAAAAAGTGATCGGAGGGCATTATGGCATATAAAATCACGGTCATTCCCGGTGACGGCATCGGCAAGGAAATCACGGATGCCGCTGTCAAAGTCTTGAAAAAAGCAGATGAAAAGTTCGGCCTCGGTCTCTCGTTCACGTACAAGGACGCCGGCGGCACGGCTTATGACAAGTTTGGCACGCCGCTGCCCGATGATACGGTCGCGGCCTGCAAGGCGTCGGATGGCGTGCTGTTCGGCGCGGTCGGCGGTGATAAGTGGGACAATGTCGCTCCTGCCCTGCGCCCGGAAAAAGCCATTCTCGGTCTCCGCAAACAGCTCGGCCTCTATGCGAACCTGCGCCCCGTCAAGGTCGCGGACGCGCTTGTCGAGTATTCGCCGCTGAAGCCGGAACTCGCGAAAGGCGTCGATCTCGTCATCGTGCGCGAACTCATCGGCGGCATCTACTTTGGCGACAAGTGCGAGTCCGAGCAGCATGATGGTGCCGAGCGCGCCTGGGATCTCGAAAACTATTCTGTGCCAGAGGTCGAGCGCATCACGAAGCTTGCGTTCGAGACGGCAAAGCTGCGCCGCGGCAAGGTCACGTCCGTCGACAAGGCGAATGTGCTCGCGACGTCGCGCCTCTGGCGCCGTACGACGGCTGAGGTCGCAAAAGCATATCCAGACATCGAACTCAACAACCTCTATGTCGACAACTGCGCCATGCAGCTTGCCATCAAGCCCGCGCAGTTCGACGTCATTGTGACAGGCAACTTGTTCGGTGACATTCTCTCGGATGAAGCGGCGGTCGTCGGCGGCTCCATCGGCATGCTGCCGTCGGCGTCGATTGGCACGGACACGAGCCTCTACGAGCCGATTCACGGCAGCGCGCCGGACATCGCGGGCAAAGGTATCGCGAACCCGATGGGCACGGTGCTGTCGGCGGCGATGCTGCTGCGCTACAGCCTGCACGAAGAGGCGGCGGCCGATGCCGTCGAGGCGGCTGTCGACAAGGCACTCGACGACGGCTACCGCACGGCCGACCTTTATAAGGAAGGCTTTCAGCGTGTCACGACGGACGAGATGGCCGACGTCATCTGCGAACGCGTCTGAAAATCCGGACATCCTCTGATTTTGAGAGAAAGGTGTGAATGACTGCGATGAAGGGAGCACAGGCAGTCCTCGCGTGTCTGCGCGAACAGGGCGTTGACACCATTTTCGGTTATCCCGGCGGCATGATCCTGCCGCTCTACAACGCGCTCTATGACGCGAAAGACCTCCGCCAGATTCTCGTGACGCACGAGCAGAACGCCGCACATGCGGCGGATGGCTATGCGCGCGCCTCGGGCAAGGTCGGCGTCTGCATCGCGACCTCGGGCCCTGGCGCGACGAATCTCGTCACGGGACTCGGCACGGCATTCATGGATTCCATCCCCATCGTTGCCATCACAGGGCAGGTCGATACGGCTTCGCTCGGCCGCGATGCGTTTCAGGAGACGGACATCCTCGACGTCACGATGCCGGTCACGAAGCACAACTACAAAGTCAAGAGCGCAGAAGAACTCGTGCCGACCGTGCGCGCGGCATTCGCCATCGCGCGTCATGGCCGTCCAGGCCCCGTGCTCGTCGACGTGCCGCGCGACCTGTTCTTTGAAGAAGTCGAGTACACGCCGGAGACGCCGAGCGTCAAGAAGCCCGGCCAGCCTG
This sequence comes from Selenomonas sp., assembly GCA_022773585.1. Taxonomy (GTDB): domain Bacteria; phylum Bacillota; class Negativicutes; order Selenomonadales; family Selenomonadaceae; genus Selenomonas_C. The sequence goes on from JALEZZ010000067.1 coordinate 14,447, forward strand.
ACGCCGATTTCCTCATCTGCGTCGCTGAGGCCGAGCGCGAGATTGCAAAGGCGAAGCAGCCTGTCGTCATCGTCGGCGGCGGCGTGATTTCGGCGGGCGCGTCAAAAGAGGTGCAGGCGTTCATCGAGCGCTACCATCTGCCCGTCGTCCATACGCTCATGGGCCTCGGCGCCATCCCGCGCTCGCATCCGCAGTCGCTCGGTTTTGCAGGCATGCATGGCAAGAAGGCCGCGAACTATGCCATCAACGACGCCGACCTCGTCATCGCGATCGGCAGCCGCTTCGGCGACCGCCAGACGGGCAACCTCGACAAGTACACCGAGGGCACGAAGTTCATCCACATCGACATCGACCCGGCGGAAATCGACAAGAACATCGCGCATTCGCTCGGTCTCGCAGGCGACATGAAGACGATTCTCGCTTTGCTGATGAAGCGCGAGCCGACGAGCAATCGCGCTGATTGGTGGGCGAAGATCCATGCCTGGGAGGACACGTATGACTACGACTACCAGGTCAACCGTCTGACCGTGCCGTGGGCTATGCACAGCGTCGCGAAGGCGACGGCGGGCAAGCCGTTTGCATTTGCGACGGATGTCGGCCAGCACCAGATGTGGGCGGCGCTCCACCTCGCCATCGAGGAGCCGCGGACGTGGCTGACCTCGGGCGGTCTCGGCACGATGGGCTTCGGCCTGCCCGCCGCGATGGGCGCGCAGCTCTACTACGGTGGATCGCGCCGCGTCGTGCATGTCGCGGGCGATGGCGGCATCAAGATGACGGGCAACGAATACTACACGATTGCGCGCCTGCACCTGCCCATCATCTCGATCATCGTGGACAACACGAGCCTCGGCATGATCCGCCAGCTGCAGAAAGTCAACTACAACGAGCGCTACATCGCCTGCGAGTTCGACTATCCGATGGACTATGCGAAATATGCCGAGAGCTTCGGCATCCATGCCGAGACCGTCGATACGCAGGAAGGCTTCGCTGTCGCGTTTGCTGACGCAATGGCGGATGCTTCGCAGCCGCATGTCATCGTCATGAAGGTGCACAGGAGCTTCGTCGAGCCGATGATCAAAGGCAGCGTCGGCGAGTTTGTCGAATTCAAGTAATCATGATAAAATGGAACCGCTGTACAGATGCAGCGGTTCTTTTTTTGCAGAATAGGGAGAAAGAGAATGAAGAAATACGTCATCGAAGCGCCCGTGCTGGAAAATGTGCCGATTGCCGATGGCATCTACCGCATGGTGCTCCATGCAGAGCTGCTCGCCATCGAGGCGCAGCCGGGACAGTTCGTCATGGTCATGAAGCCAGACGACCAGGGGACGTTCCTGCGCCGTCCGTTCGGCATCGCGGACGCCGACCCGGCCGCGGGCACGATTACGATTATCTACCGCCTTGTCGGCCGCGGGACGAAGGCTTTTGCGAAGATGAAGCAGGGCGAGCTCCTGAGCGTCGAGGGGCCGATCGGCCATGGCTTCACGCTGCGCGAAGGGCGGCAGCTGCTCGTCGGCGGCGGTCTCGGCATCGCGCCGCTCATCTTTCTCGCGAAGAGCCTGCCAGAGAAGCCGATTTTTCTGATTGGCGGCCGGAATGAAAAGGAAATCTTCTGGAAGGATCTGCTCGCGCCTTTCGCCGAAAAAATCTACGTGACGACGGATGACGGTTCCTACGGCACGAAGGGCTTCACGACGACGCTCCTGCCGGATGTGCTCGAAAAAGAGAAGCCCGCAGGCGTCGTGACCTGCGGCCCGACCATCATGATGAAGGGTATCGCAGAGCTCGTGCGCGCGAGCGGCCTGCCTTGCGAGGTTTCGCTCGAGAAGCGCATGGCCTGCGGCATCGGCGTCTGCCTCGGCTGCACATTCGAAACGACGGCAGGCACGCGCAAAAAAGTCTGCGTCGACGGCCCCGTGTTCCCAGCAGAGGAGGTATTCGCATGAATCGAATGAAGAAAGAACGACTCAGCACGGAATTCTGCGGCATGCACCTCGCGACGCCTGTCATGGGCGCGTCGGGCACGTTCGGCTTCGGCGTTGAATATGAGGATTTCATCGACATGAAAGACGTCGGCGCCATCCTCTCGAAGGGCATCACGCCCGAGCCGCGCAGCGGCAACGCGGGCGTGCGCATCGCCGAGACGCCCGCGGGCATGTTGAACTGCATCGGCCTCGAAAACCCCGGCGTCGAGGTGTTCTTGCGGGATATCCTGCCAAAGGCAGGGAATCTCGCCGCGCCGCTCATCGTGAACATCTCAGCGGGAACGGCCGAAGAATACGGCGAGCTCGCGGCAAAGCTCGATGTGGATGGAGTTGCCGCGCTCGAAGTCAATATCTCATGTCCGAATGTCAAGGAAGGCGGCATCGTCTTCGGAACGAAGCCGGAGGCGGCGGCCAGCGTCACCAAGGAAGTAAAAGCGCATACGAAGAAGCCCGTCATCGTCAAGCTCTCGCCGAATGTCACGGACATCACGGTTATGGCGAAAGCCGTCGAGGCGGCGGGCGCGGACGCGCTGACGGTTTGCAATACGTTCATGGGCATGGCGATTGACGTCGAGCGCAGGAGGCCCTTGCTCGGCAATATCACGGGCGGTCTCAGCGGCGCCTGCATCCGTCCGCTCGCGCTGCGCCTCGTCTGGCAGACAGCGAAAGCCGTCAGCATCCCGATCATCGGCTGCGGCGGCATCCAGACGGGCGAGGACGTCGTCGCGTTCCTGCTCGCGGGCGCGTCTGCCGTCGAAGTCGGTGCCGAGAACTTCCGCAACCCGCGTGCCGTCGTGACGGTCGCCGAAGAACTCGACGCATACCTTGAACGCCACGGCATCGCAAATGCCAGAGACCTGGTCGGTGCGCTCGAAGATTGACGCGTACAGCAGAATCATGCCGTACATGGAGACTTCTGAAATGTTCAGAACGATTCCGTGCACGGCATTTTTGGCATGGACAATAACTCTGAGCTATGATAAAATGAGACGGACAGAATCAATAGATAAAAAGCCCGAACATCAAGAAAACAGGGCTACTTTGGAACTGATTGATTTATGAGAGGAGAATTCCGATGGAATTTCGACAGCTGGAGTATTTCGTCACAATCAGCGAGCTCGAGAACTTCACGCGCACGGCGGAAGTCCTCCATGTCTCGCAGCCGTCCGTCACGAAGGCCATCAAGTCGCTCGAGGGCGAGCTGAAGCTCACGCTCATTGACCGCAGCCAGAAGCATGTGCAGCTCACGGAAGAGGGGCGCACGTTCCTCATTCATGCGCAGCGCATCATGCGCGATGTGCAGGCGGCGTATCAGGACATGCAGCGCTTCCACAGCGAGGCGCGCGGCACGATCCGCTTCGGCATTCCGCCGATGGTCGAGGGCTACTTGTTCCCAGACTTTTTTACGAAGTTCCGCGCGGCATATCCCGACATCACGCTCGACGTGCAGGAGCTCAGCGACTCCATGGAGGTGCGCGAGCAGGCGGACCTCGGCGAGCTCGATTTCGGCATCGTGCTCGCAAGCCCCGAGGATACCGTGGAAAATGAATTCCTCATCATGAAGGACGAAATGGGTCTCTGCCTGCCGAAAGAACATGCGCTTGCGGCCTACGAACGCGTGCCGTTCGACCGCCTGCGCCATGAGAAATTCATCATGCAGCAGCCGCATACCTTCCAATATCGTTCCGTCTTCGATTGCTGCACGCAGCACGGCTTCACGCCCGACATCGTGCTCGCGACATCGCAGCTCAAAACGATCAAGCAGCTCGTCGCGAATGGCACGGGCATCTCGATCCTGCCGAAATTCGTCACGCATGGCGAGAAAATCTTTGCCCGCCGCGACACCGACCCGGCTATCGACATCCACATCTCGCTCTATTGGGGTTCGCACAAGACGTTTTCTGCCATCGACAACCGCTTCATGGACTTCATGCGCCACTACACGGACACGCCGGACTTCAAGAAGCATTTCTTCCAGAAATAAGAGGTTATCTATATGCAGCTCAAACGTCTCGAGGCCTATGGCTTCAAGTCTTTTGCCGACAATGTCGTCATCGAGTTCGACAAGGGCGTCACGGCCATCGTCGGGCCGAACGGCAGCGGCAAGAGCAACATCACCGACGCCATCCGTTGGTCGCTCGGCGAGCAGAACGTGCGGAATTTGCGCGCGGGAAAGGCCGAGGACATCATCTTTTCGGGCAGCGCGACGCGGAAGCCTTTGGGCGTCGCCGAGGTCTCGCTCGTTTTTGACAACACGGACGGCACGCTGCCCGTCGATTTCGCCGAAGTCGTCGTGACGCGCCGCCTCTACCGCAGTGGCGAGAGCGAAGTCTATCTCAACAAATCGCGCTGCCGCATCAAGGACATCTACCAGCTCTTCGCCGACACGGGCATCGGCCATGAGGGCATGAGCGTCATCGGGCAGAACCGCATCGACGACATCCTGAACAGCCGTCCCGAGGAACGCCGCGCGTTTTTCGAGGAAACGGCGGGCATCACGAAGTACAAGGCGCGCAAGAAAGAAGCGCTCAAGAAGCTCGACGACACGGAAAAGAACCTCGTGCGCGTCGGCGACATCCAGCAGGAAATCGAGAGCCAGCTCGGCCCGCTTGCCGCGCATGCCGAGCGCACGAGGACGTATCAGGAGCTCGAGGGCACGTACAAGAAGTGCCGCCTGACGAGCCTGAGCCAGCAGCATGAAAGCCTGATGGGAAAGCGCACGAAGGCAGAAACCGAGCGGCAGGGCGCCGAAACGGAAAAGACCGCCGCCGAGACGGCTGCGCGTACGGCTGAGACCGAGAAAGAGCGCACGCAGGCCGCCATCGTCGCCATCGAGCAGAACATGCAGAAAGAGGGCGAGAAGGGCGCGGCGCTCCAGAAGCAGGTGGACAGCGTGACGGCCGAGCTCGCGACGCTGCGCGAGCGCACGGAGAACAGTGCGTCCGTGCGCGAACGCCTCGCGGCGCGCAAAGAAGCCATCACGCAGGAACTCGTGCGCGCGGCGGGCGACATCGGCCGCCTGACGGAGACCGTCGCGAAGGGGAAGAAAGACGCAGCGGCCGCCGACGAGCGCATCGAGCAGGAGCGCGCGAAGCTGCAGGACATCAAGAACCGCGTGTCGGAAGCGCGAAAGAAAGCGGAATCCCTGAATGACGATGCCGAAAAGCTCCAGAACCAGCTGACGGAGCAGCAGCAGGCGATTGCCGTGCTCGAAAAAGACATCGAGCTCGGCGGCGAAGGCAAGCGCGAGCGCGAGAAGGCGCTTGGAGCGGCGAAAGAGCGTCTGGCCGCCCTTCAGAAAGAACGCGATGCATGCGCGGAAAAGCTCGCGGTGTGCGAGCAGGAACGCGATGCGTGCCTCAAAGCCGGAAACGACAATGCCATTGCCATGCGCACGGCGCAGAATGCGCTCGAAGCGGCGCAGGAAGCCCGCGAAACAGCCGCACGCAACGCGAAGCGCACGGCTGACAAGCTCCAGATCCTGCGCCACATGCAGCAGTCGTACGAAGGCTTCGGCCGTGCCGTGCGTGCCATGCTGAAGAGCACGGCACCGTGGCACAAGGGCGTTGCCGGCGCCGTGGCCGAGCTCCTGAACGTGCCTGAGAAATACGTCACGGCGCTCAGCGTTGCACTTGCGTCCAGCCAGCAGCACATCGTCACCGAGGACACGGAGACGGCGAAAGCCGCCATCCATTACCTCAAGGCGCAGAAGCTCGGCCGTGCGACATTTCTGCCGCTCTCGACGATCCAGGTGCGCCAGCCCTCGGATGCTGATGCCATGCGGAACCGGATGGGCGTTGTCGGCTGGGCGAATGAGCTCGTCACGACGGAGGCAAAATACCGCCGCGTCGCCGACCATCTGCTCGCGCGTACGCTTGTCGTCGATACGCTCGACCATGCACTCGCCATCGCGCGGGAAACGCATTATCGTCTGCGCATCGTCACCTTGGATGGCGGACTTCTGAGTCCCGGCGGCTCCCTGACGGGCGGCAGCCGCAGCCACAAAGAGGGCAGCTACCTCGGGCGGCAGGGCGAGATTGCCGCGCTCGAAAAAGAACAGGAAGAGGCGGCGAAAGAAGAAGATGCGCGCCAGCAGGAAGAAAACGAGGCGCGCATGGCGTTCAGCACTTGCCAGCGCAAGGCCGAAGACGTAGAAAAGCGGCTCCAGCAGGCAAATGTCGAAATGGCCGAGCTCCGCGTCGCACGGGCGAAAGCCGAAGAAGCAGCAAGAGAGCAGGAAGACGCGCTCACGGCGCAGCAGCAGCAGCATTCTGCCGCCGAGACCTCGTTTGCCAAGGCGCAGAAGCAGCGTTCCGAAGCGCGCGAAGCGGCGCGGGCCGTGCAGGAAGCGCTTGAAAAGGCGCAGAAATCATGCGCCGCGCAGCAGGAAGACATCGACGACCTCATCGAAGATGCCGACGATCTCGAAGCCTTGCTGCACGACCGCGAGACGAAGCGTGCCGTGCTGACTGTCCAGTGCGAGCGCGATGCCGACCTCCTGCGTGCGAAGAAAGAAGAAAAGGCGAAGCGCGAGCAGGAGCTTTCAGACGTCGAGCAGGAGACGGAAGACCAGAAAGCGCTCGAAGCCACGAGCGCCGAGCGCCTGACTGCGCTCGAAGAAGAGGAAGGCCGCCTCGCCGAGCAGCAGATGGAGCTCCGCTCCGCGCATGACCGCCTCTATGCGGAAAAGATGGAAAAGATGGCCGCGGCGCAGGACATCGAGAAGGACATCAAAAAGCATGCGCGCGAGGCCGCACGGCTGACCGACAAGCTTCATGCCGCAGAACTCGCCGTCTCGAAGGCGCAGTTCGCCATCGACGAATGCGAGAAGGCCATGTTTTCAGACTACGGCCTGACGCCCGACCGCGCGAAAGAAGAAGCACTCGACCTCCCGCCCGAAGAGCTCCAGCCGAAGATGCAGGAGCTCGAAGAAAAGATGAAGGCGCTCGGACCCATCAATCCGAATGCCGTCACGGAATACGAGGAACTCAAGCAGCGCCACGACTTCATGGAAGCGCAGACCGAAGACCTGCACAAGGCGCGTGCGAACCTCGAGACGCTGCTCGCCGAAATGGACGCGACGATGACAAAGCAGTTCGGCGAGGCATTCGCAAAGATTCAGGAATACTTCCAGGAGAGCTTCACGAAGCTCTTCGGCGGCGGCAAGGCCGAGCTCAAGCTGCTCGACGAGAGCGACATGCTCGCGAGCGGCATCGACATCCTCGTGACGCTGCCGAAGAAGAAGCGGCAGAACCTCTCGGCGCTTTCGGGCGGCGAACGGGCGCTCACCGTCATCGCGCTGCTCTTTGCCTGCCTGCATTACAAGCCGTCGCCATTTTCCGTGCTCGACGAGATCGATGCGCCGCTCGACGAGGCAAACGTCGTGCGCTTCGGCCACTACCTGCGCGAGCTTTCGGATCGCACGCAGTTCATCGTCGTCACGCACCGCAAGGGCACGATGGAGAACGTCGACGTCCTCTATGGCGTCACGACCGAGGACGCCGGCGTTTCGAAGATTCTTTCCGTCAAACTCAGCGATTACGTGGGATGAAGCTAGGATTTCTGTATTGACGACGTATGTATAAGATTTTATAATGTACATATGGGGGTGATCCTATGACGATGGTTTCTTTTCGTACGGATGAAGAATTGAAAGAACAGGCGACGCGCGTTTATGAGGCGCTGGGCATGAATCTGACGACGGCTCTGAATATGTTTTTGCGTCAGACCGTCATCCAGCAGAAATATCCTTGCAGCCTGGAGCTTGATGTAGCCAAGGATGCGAAGAATACATACGGGCCGGGCTTTTTTGAATTGTTCGGGCAGGGGGCTGGCCTGGGCTTTGATGAGGAACCAGAGGATCTGCCACCAGAGGATGTTACGATATGAAATATTATCTTGATACGAATATCATCATTTATGCGCTCAACGGGAAATATCCGGCCGTGATGCCGCATTTCCAGCAGGTTCCGTCGATGTCCATCGTGATTCCTTCTACAGTCCTGGCCGAAATTGAATACGGCGCACGGAAAAGCCGTGACTATGGGAGAACCATCGGACTATATCGGAAGTTCATGGATTATTTTGCGAGCGAACCATTTGATGAGCTTTCTGCGGCATGTTATGGCCGCATCCGGGCGGACTTGGAGCAGCAAGGACGGGTCATTGGCGCGAATGACATGATGATTGCAGCGACAGTCATGGCAGCGAACGGCATCTTGGTGACGCATAATACGAGAGAATTTTCCCGTATCGGTGGCCTTGTTGTCGAGGATTGGACGCAAGGATGATGGAGGATTTTTTCTATGGGATTTTTTGACAAACTGAAAAAAGGGCTCAACAAGACGCGCGAAAACCTCACGCAGAAGATTGAGAAGCTCGTCATCGGCTATGCCGACATCGACGACGATTTCCTCGACGAGCTCGAAGAGACACTGATCATGGCTGATGTCGGCGTGCAGACGACCGAAAAGCTCATGGCCGCCGTGCGCAAGGGCATCAAGAAGAAGGAAATCAACAGCCCCGCGGACTTGAAGCCGTTCCTCGCAAAGGAAATCACTGCCATCCTCACGGCGGGCGAGGAAAACGACAAAACGCGCGTCGCGGCCGAAGGCCCGACCGTGCTGCTCGTCATCGGCGTCAATGGTGCGGGCAAGACGACGACAATCGGCAAGCTCTCGGCCTATTACAAGGAGCAGGGCAAGAGCGTCATGCTCGCGGCGGCTGACACGTTCCGTGCGGCGGCCATCGACCAGCTCGAAGTCTGGGGACAGCGCACGGGTGCGAAAGTCATCAAGCACGAAGAGGGCTCCGACCCTGCGGCTGTCGCGTTCGATGCCGTCAAGGCGGCGAAGGCGCGTGACGTCGACGTCCTGATCGTCGATACGGCCGGCCGCCTGCAGACGAAGTCGAACCTCATGCAGGAGCTCGAAAAAATCAACCGCGTCATCGGCCGTGAAATCCCCGGCGCACCGCATGAGACGCTGCTTGTGCTCGATGCGACGACGGGCCAGAACGCCATCAGCCAGGCCGAGCTCTTCACGAAGGCCGCGCCCATCACGGGCGTCGTGCTGACGAAGCTCGACGGCACGGCGAAAGGCGGCGTCGTCATCGGCATCAAGAGCCAGCTCGCGATGCCCGTCAAGTGGATCGGCGTCGGTGAAGCCGTCGAAGACCTGCGTCCGTTTGTTGCGGAAGACTTCGCAAAAGCGCTGCTGGGCGAATAAATAACGCTGATTTTGAGCGGATTTTTGTCTTTACGGGGGGGGACTTTCCTTTTATAATAAAAGCAGTTTGTCCACAAGACTGTTTTTATAAGGGGAAGTTCCATCGTGGTAGAAGTGTCTGGAGCCGGAGAGATCTGGCAGAAAATGCGCGCGCTTTATGCACGGGCAGCAGAGACGAAGTTCATCAATACGTCAGAGATTGCAGCAGAGCTCGAGCCGCTGTTTGAGAAGCATGGCTACCGGAAACACGCAGAGGGAGAGCCGTTGCGCATCCTGCTGCTCCACGATGACGGCGTCGGCGACTTCATCAACTGCTCGCCAGCCATTCGCGAAGTCCGTCGCGCGTATCCGGATGCGTATATCACGCTGGTTGTTTTTCGGCCGGGCTATGCGATGGCGGTGACATGTCCGTATGTTGACCAGGTGATTGCCGATGAGCGGAAGTGCGACTGGAACGATCCGCTCGCGCTCTTCGAGTGGTACGCCAGATTGGCACAGAAGCTTCTGCCGATGCATTTTGACCTGTCGTTTCATTTTACGGTCTATGGAAGCCTGGTTCTGCTGTCGTATCTGTCGGGCGCGGCTCGACGGATTGGCTATGCGCCTGAGCATGGGATGCTGCCGGGCCCATTTCCGCTGGGGGCCGTGCGCGGCTTTGTGACGGATGCTGTCCCGACGATTCCTCGTGGGACGCATTCGGTGTATCGCTATCTGCCGCTCATTGAATCGCTCACGGGAAAGGAAACGGAGGATTGCCGTCCGGAAATCTGGACGCTCGCACAGGAGACGGAGCGGTGGCGGGTTCAGCTCGGAAAAGCAGCGCCTGACGCGCTCTGGATTGCCGTGGCCATCGGCTCGACGGACGGGCGGCGCCACTATCCGGCGGCTTCGTATGCCGAGCTTTTCCAGCACATCCTCGAAGTGGAAGCACGCGACGTCCGGTTCCTGCTCCTCGGCGGCCCAGGCGACCGGGCGGATGGCGAGGTGCTTGCGGGCGCACTGCCGGAGCAGCGGGTATGGAACGCGGTCGGACAGATGAGCTATCGCGGTTCTGCGGCGGCGCTCAGCTGCTGCCGTCTCTATATCGGGAATGATACGGGCCTCATGCATGCGGCAGCGGCGTCCCGCCTCCCCGTGCTCACGCCGTGCTGCTATCCTGCCGACCGGCCGATGGTCACGAACGCCGTGCCCATTGTGCACTATCCCTATGGCGTGCCGGCCGTCCTCGTCCGTCCGGCGCATGCCCTGCCAGAGTGCCAGGACTCGGATGACATCTGGGGCTGTGCCATGAAGCGCCCGCACTGTATCACGCAGATTACGCCCGACTTGATGCTGCGCGGCTATCGCCTCCTGAACGAATTGATCCGGCAGGGGAGAAGCGAACTTTTCTGCATTTACGAGATGGAGAATCCGACGCATGACGGCAGAGTGACAGCGGTCGAGCATCTCGATGTGGACACTTTTGAAACAATTGCTGAGAAATAATGAAACTTAACGAATGATTCATTGACATGCGTCCTACTGTTTCCTATAATGTAGGAAACAATCGTATAAAAGATATTGCATTCGCTCCGGATGCAATACGGATCAGGCAAAGGCGCCAGAGACTGCTCTGACGTCTTTGTCTTTTTTTGTACGACAAATCATTTCCAAAGGGTGATTTCCATGGGATTAAGAGAACTGCAAGATCACGTCCATGTAATCAATCAACAGATGGCCCGATACGGCGTGAAGTTCGGCATCTACAAGAATGGTTCGTATAATGAAAGGCTGTTTCCGTTCGATCCGATTCCCCGCATCATCGAAGCGGACGAGTTCCAGACACTCGAGCGCGGTCTCGCGCAGCGCGTCAATGCGCTGAACAAGTTCCTCGCGGACATCTACGCGGACAAGAACATCATTCATGAAGGCGTCGTGCCGGAGGAATTCGTCTACCGCTCTCCCGGCTATCTCGCGCAGTGCGAGGGCATCCGCCCGCCCAAAGGCATCTACAGCCATATCTCGGGCATCGACCTCGTCAAAGGCAAGAACGGTGTCTGGTACGTCCTCGAAGACAACCTGCGCATCCCGTCAGGCGCGTCGTATCCGCTGATTGCGCGTTCTCTCTGCCGCCAGTGCTGCCCGCAGACGTTCCGCGAGCGCGCGATCCGCGACAACCGCGGCTACGGACAGGCGCTCAAGACCATCATGGATCATGTAAACTGCGGCGGCATCAACGTCATCCTGACACCGGGCCGCTACAACTCCGCCTACTTCGAGCATTCGTATCTCGCGGAGCAGTCGGAAGCCGTGCTCGCGGAGAGCATGGATCTCTATGTGGAGAACAACTGCGTCTTCTACCGCAGCAACCACGGCCCGGTGAAAGTTGGTGCCATCTACCGGCGCCTCAGCGACGACTTCCTCGATCCGCTCTGCTTCCGCCCTGATTCTCTCATCGGCGTGCCGAACCTCATGGCCGCCTACCGCGCGGGCAGCGTCGCCATCCTCAACACGCCGGGCAACGGTGTCGCGGATGACAAGGGCATCTACTACTTCGTGCCGAAGATGATCCGCTATTATCTGGGCGAGGAGCCGATTCTCCAGAACGCGCCGACGTACCTGCCGTATTTCAAGGACGACCTCGACTACACGCTCGAACATCTTGACGACCTCGTCATCAAGGACGTCGCCGAGGCCGGCGGCTATGGCGTCGTCTTTGGCAGCAGCCTGCCGAAAGAGAAGCAGCAGGCGCTCCGGGACAAGATCATCGAGGAACCGCGCCGCTTCATTTCGCAGCAGGTCATCGATTTCGAAGACCTGCCCATCATGGATAATGAACGCGTCGTCGGACGCAAGGCCGACCTGCGTGCCTTCGTGCTCTCAGGCGAGGAAACATACGTCTGGCCCTGCGGCCTCACGCGCTTCTCGCGCAATCCGTCGAGCTTCATTGTCAATTCGTCACAGGGTGGAGGTTTCAAAGACACATGGGTTCTCTCACATTAAGCAAGATTGATCGTCTTTACTGGATGGGGCGCTACGCCGAGCGCGTCAACACGACGCTGCGCTTCCTGATGAAATACTACGACCAGCTCATCGACGGCCAGCCGATGGATCATCGCGAAATCTGCGAGCGTCTGACCGTGCCAGACATCTACACGGGCAACGAGGACTTCATCTCGCGCTTCACGTTTGACGAAACGAATCCCGACTCCATCTACACGGCGGCCGACCGGATGCTCGGCAACGGCATGATGCTCCGCGAGACCATCAGCTCGGCCACACTCTCCTATCTGCAGATGGCGTTCAATGACCTCATCTCCGCGAAAAAGAGCGACTGCCCGATGATCGAGGTGCAGGCCATGATCGACAGCATCATGGCGTTCCGCGGGAGCTTTGACGACACCGTCGAGGACGAGGGCGTGCGCAACGTCGTCAAGTGCGGCTGGACGGCCGAGCGCTGCATTCTCTACCTGCGCCTCGGCGAGCCCGACCGCATGTGCCTGAAGGAAATGGGCAAGCTCATCGACCGCGTCAAGCGCACGCCTGTGCGCACGCGCTCGTTTGCGTTCGCCGAGCTCCTGAAGGCAACAGCTGTCGGCGATGGTGGCAAGCTGCCCGAAGAGCGTGGCGACCTCATCCATGCCGCAGAAGAGCTGGTGGAGATTTGAAAAAGCTATCTTTCATCTTTGAGACGCGCAATACGTATTCCTCCCCCGTCAACGAGCATGACTTCCTCTTGCGCTGTGTTCCGCAGGAACGCCCCGAACAGCGCATCGTCGAGATGCACCTCGACGTCGAGCCGCTCGTCACGGGAGGGAATTTCGGCGTCGACAGTTTTGGCAACCGCACGTACACGGGGCGGCTGCCACGCGGCCACACCGCGTTTTCCTACCGTGTACAGGGCATCGCGATCCGCGACGAGAGCCGCCGTCTGCCGTGCCCGCATCCGCTGCCTGTCTATTCCTACCCCTCGACACTCACGCGTCCCTCGGAAACACTCCGCCGTCTCTACGAAAGCGTCGAAGCAACCGACGACGACCTCGAGCAGGCCGAGCGCTTCCGCGTCGCCGTCTATGAATTCATGACATACCGCGCAGGCGTCACGAACGTCCAGACGACGGCGGCTGAAGCGGCGCTCTTCCGCGCAGGCGTCTGCCAGGACTTCACGCACATCTTTCTCGCGCTCTGCCGCATGAAGCATATCCCCGCCCGCTACGTCAGCGGCATCCCCGTCGGCGAAGGCGCGAGCCATGCCTGGGCTGAAATCTGGTACGATGGCAAATGGCACGGCATCGACGCGACGCGCAACTGCCCGGCTGACGAAAAATACCTCAAATTCTGCTCGGGCCGCGATTTCATCGACTGCCCGATCGAGCAGGGCGTCTTCTGGGGCTGCTGCACGCAGACGCAGGAAGTCTACACGAAACTGGAGGAGATCACCGACGCTGGACAAGCTGGATAACCCCGAAAAAGGCACAGCTTCTGGAAGAATGGAACCATGTGGCTCCGTTCCTGTAGAAGCTGTGCCTTTTGGTTTGCATCGCCGGCAAAGAACGAGGAGCGTTCAGGACGCTGGTACTTGCATGGCGCGGCGTTCCTGTCATATAATAGGGCGTGTGTAAAAAGCAGGAAGCTCATCCATCTAGATAAAGGAGTACCAAATATCTTGAATCGCAATGATTTATGCTGGTGTGGCAGCGGCAAGAAGTACAAGAAATGCCACATGGACTATGACGAACGCATCAACGAGATGAAGTTCGACATCTTCAAGGGGCAGTGCCGTCCTCCCCACAAGATCATCAACAACGAGGCAGACATCGCTGGCATCCGCGCGGCGGCAGCCATCAACGACGCGGCGCTTGACCTCATGGACGAGATGGCGAAACCGGGCATCGACACGGCAACGCTCGACAATGCCGTCTATGAATTCCTCACGGCGCGCGGCGCGGTCCCGGCCGACCTCAATTTCGAGGGCTATCCGAAAAGCGTCTGCATCTCGATCAACGACGTCGTCTGCCACGGCATCCCGTCAAAGAAGACGATTCTCAAAGAAGGCGACATCGTCAACATCGACATGACGACAAAGTACAACGGCTACTTTGCCGATGCCTCGCGCATGTACATGATCGGCGAGGTCAGCGAAGAGGCGGCGCGCCTCGTGCGCGTGACGCGCGAGTGCATGATGAAGGGCATCGAGGCCGCGAAGCCGTGGCATTTCCTCGGTGATGTCAGCGCGGCCTGCGGCAACCATGCGCACGCAAATGGCTACACGGTCGTTACGGATCTCGGCGGTCATGGCGTCGGCAAGGAGTTCCACTGCGAGCCGTTCGTGCCGCATGTCGGCGAGCCGGGTACGGGCATGCTGCTCGTGCCGGGCATGACGATCACGGTCGAGCCGATGATCAACCAGGGCACGTCGAAAGTCAAGACCGACAAGGCGGACGGCTGGACGGTCCGCACGAAGGATGGCAAGCTCTCGGCCCAGTGGGAGAACACGATTCTCATCACGGAGACGGGCGCGGAGGTCATTTCGTCATGATTTCGTTTGCTGATTTCGGCCTTGCGCCGTCCGTCGTCGAGACGCTCCGCCTGCATGGCATCAAAGAGGCGACGCCCGTGCAGGAGCGCGCCATCCCAGAAGTGCGCGCAGGACGTGACGTCATCGTGCAGGCGCAGACGGGCACAGGCAAGACGCTCGCGTTCCTGCTGCCGATTTTTGAAAAAATCAAGGCGCAGGCCGACGTCGCGCAGGCGCTCATTGTGACGCCGACGCGCGAGCTCGCCATCCAGATTGCAAAAGTCGCCGGACGCCTAGGCGAGGCGGCGGGCATCACGAGCCTCGTCATCTATGGCGGGCAGGACATCGAGCGGCAGAAGCAGAAGCTCCGCCGTCATCCGCAGCTCATCATCGGCACGCCGGGACGTCTGCTCGACCACCTGCGGCGCGGCACCATCGACCTCTCGCACGTCAACAAGTTCGTGCTCGACGAAGCCGACGAGATGATGAAGCTCGGCTTCATCGAGGACGTCGAGCTGCTGCTGCACGAAGTCGCCGATGATCGCCAGTTCATGCTGTTCTCCGCGACGATGCCCGACCGCGTGCGCGGCCTCGCGAAAGCATACATGAAGTCGCCGGAGGAAATCATCGTCAAAAGCGACACTGTCACGCTCGAGAACATCCATCAGGAAATCGTCGATACGCGCGAGGAGACAAAGCTCGACACGCTTTGCGAAGCCATCAACAAGTATCAGCCCTACCTCGCGATGGTCTTCTGCTCGACAAAGCAGCGCGTCCACCAAGTCACGATGGAACTCGCCGCACGCGGCTATCTCGCCGACGAGCTCCACGGCGACCTCTCGCAGGTGCAGCGCGCGCTCGTGCTCAAGCGTTTCCGCACGGCGAAGCTCCAGATTCTCGTCGCGACGGACATCGCGGCGCGCGGCCTCGACATCGAAGGCGTCACGCATGTCGTGAACTACGACATCCCGCGCACGACGGAAGACTACATCCACCGCATCGGCCGCACGGGCCGCGCAGGCGCCGACGGCATGGCCATCACGTTTGTTAATGCGCGCCAGTACACGCAGCTCCGCCGCATCGAGGCAGGCATCAAAGCGCGCATCGAAAAGGCGCACGCGGGCCGCCACAAGAAGCATGCGGAAAAGCAGGCCGTCATGAAGGCCAAAGTCCTCGAAGAGCGGCAGAAAGAGCACGCGAAAAAAGCGAAGCCGCTCAGCAAATACGCAAACCGCAAAGGCGCAAAGCACAAAGGCCGCAACGACCGCAGCCGCCGCCAAAGCGTCCAGCAGCGAAAAGCCGGCAACAAATCAAACATCGGCCACCGCTCGAAAATCGGCGGGCGGCGGAAGTAAGGATTTTCAAGACGTCCTCCGGGATGCAGGAAGCATCTCGGAGGATGTTTTTTATTATTGTGCACATAAAACGAATTTTTGTCTTTACGGGGGGGACTTGCCTGTTATAGTAGAAGTATCGCAGCAATTCCGTGCGAGAAATCTATGACAGGAGCGTGCATGATATGTCAGAACCCGTGAAATATATCGTTGTCCAGGCAGGCGGGCGCGGGAGCCGGATGGAGATCCTGACGCGGAACAAGCCGAAGGCGCTCGTCCCCGTGGAGAACCTGCCGATGCTGTTCCACCTGTTCCGGAAATATCCGGAGGCGCATTTCGTCGTCATCGGCGATTATCGGTACGACGTCCTCGCGAAGTATCTGAAGAGCTTTGCCGATGCATATGACTATGAGCTCGTCCATGCATCTGGCGCGAAGGGGACGTGCGCCGGCCTTGCGGAAGCGCTGCAGCGCGTGCCCGCGCATACGCCATTCTTCCTGATCTGGTGCGACCTGCTGCTTTCGAAGGATTGGCAGATGCCTGCCGCCGATGCAGACTACGTCGGCATCGCAGATGGCTTCTCCTGCCGCTGGAAATTCGAAGACGGGCACTTCGTAGAAGAACGGAGCAGCACGCATGGCGTGGCGGGCGCGTTCGTGTTCCAGGAGAAGGAGCGCCTCGCGGGACTTCCCGCAGAGGGGGAATTCGTCCGCTATCTCGCGGAATCCCGCCATGCATTCCAGGAAATGAAGCTGATGGGGGCGCGGGAATACGGCCATTACAGCGACTGGGAGAAGCTGCCGCGCATGAAGTGGCGTCCGTTCAACCGTCTGGAAGTCCGCGGCGACCGCGTGACGAAGATGGGCATCGACGCGCAGGGCATCGCACTCGGCAAGCGGGAATCGAACTGGTATCGGAAGCTTGCGGGCTCGACGTTCCAGAACCTGCCGCACATCTATGGATACGAGCCGCTCGAGATGGAATGGATCGATGGCAAGAACATCTACGAGTATTCATACCTGCCGGAGGAGCAGAAGAAGCGCATCCTCTCGGAAATCATCGGCTGCCTGAAGTCCCTGCATGCGCTCGGCAGCGTGCCGGCGGACGAAGCGAGCTACCGGCAGGCGTATCTCGGCAAGACGTATGACCGTCTGGCGAAAGTGCGCGACCTCGTGCCGTTTGCCAATGACGAAACCATCGTCATCAACGGCAAGCGCTGCCGCAACATCTTCTTCCAGCAGGAAGAGGTGGAGAGGCGTGTCCTGCGCTATCAGCCGGAGCAGTTCGTCTTCCTGCATGGCGATCCGACGTTCAGCAACATGATGCTGCGCCATGACACGGAGCCCGTCCTCATCGATCCGCGCGGCTATTTCGGCACGACGGAAATCTATGGTGATGCGGCGTATGACTGGGTCAAGCTCTACTATTCGCTCGTGAGCAACTATGACCAGTTCAACTTGAAGCGCTTCGCGCTCGACATCCGGGAGGATTTCGTGGATCTTCGGATGGCGTCGAACAATTGGGAAGACATGGAAGATGAATTCTTCCATCTGCTCGATGGTGACGTGACGCGGCCGCAGATGAAGCTGCTGCTCGCGCTGACGTGGCTCTCGCTGACGACGTACGCATGGGAAGATTATGATTCCATCTGCGGGGCGTTCTATGAGGGCGTGTATCTGCTGGAGGAAGCGCTGGAAATGGAGGAAGAGGCATGAGCCGCCGTTATCTGATGATGCCGAACCTGCCGAAGGAGGAGGCGCTGTTCCAGAACGTCGTGGCCGCTTTTGTCGAGAAGGCAATTTTCTCGGAGGCAGAGCTCATCATCGTCTGGGAGAAGGAAGAGGACATCCAGACCTATCTGGGGCGGTGGCTCTACGGACTGCCCGTGCAGGCCGGCCGTTTCCGCCATCTCCTGCGCACGAACCTCCAGGAGGGGCAGGAGGGGCAGCTGCTCTCTGCCGCAGATGCGTACATCATCGGCCGTCATCCCGGAGAGCTCCCCTTGATCGACATCGCGTTCCGGAAGGGCATGCCGATCTTCGGCCCGGAGGACGACTGGTTCCATGATCTGGAGCTGCTCCCGGAAGAGCAGGCGCGTCAGGATGCCTGCGAGAAATTGATGCAGGATCTCCTGCTGCGGTTCCCGCAGAAGACGCATGAACTCCTGCTCGTCCATCAGGGGCTCGGGGAGAGCTCGGCACTGTTCTGCTGGCTGCAGGCCTATCGGGCGTCTGCCGGGAAGAAACTCCTCCTCATCTGCTTTCAGGCATCTCGTGGCGCACTGTTTTCCCAGTGTCCGGCGGCCGATGTCGTCGCCATGGTGCAGCCGTTCCTTTATGCCTATCTTGCGACGCGCCGCAGGAACGGGAACCCGTGGAAGAATTTCCTGGCGCTGCACTTCATGCCGCTGGAAGGGGAGACGAAGGACTGGACGGTCATCGAAAAAACGCGGCAGTTCCTCGGACTGCCAGGCGGGGCGGAACTGCCGCTGGTGCAGCCGAAATCCATCGCGCAGGAAGCACAGAGCGCTGTGGCAGCAGCACAGGAACTCGGGCTCCCGCGGGGGCGGAGCGTCATGCTCTTCACCGACGGATTCAGTTTCAGCAAGTTCTATGAAGCGCACCCCGATTTCTGGGCAGCATTGGTGCAGGAACTCCGGCAGAGAGGGTTTGCGGCCGTCGTCAATGGCGAGACGCAGATCCCCGGGGCGAAGAATGTCTTCCTGCCCATCTGGGAGACGGTGGCGCTGGCCTCGTGGTGCGGCCATATCGTGAGCATCTCGACCGGCATGTCGGAGCTCTGCTGCACGTTTGCGCCAGCTGCGCATCTCTCCATGACGATGGTGTGGCCGAACGCCCGCGATCCCTATCACTGCCAGGATGCGATGCGGTGGAGATGGCGCATGGAGATGATCCAGGACTACGGGATGACCTTCATGGAGCACATGATCGCCAGCATGCATCGGTATGAAGACCGCCTCTGGAAAGAGAACGTCGATGCAGCGGATGTCATCCTCGCAGTCGATGATGCAGGAAATCGTGCGTTTGCCGCGCAGATTGCCGACCGCATCGCAGAGAGGAGCCGGGCATGGAACTGACGCTCTCGACACTGCCGAAGACGTGGCTCTTCGACATCGACGGCACGCTCGTGAAGCACAACGGCTACAAGGAAGGCGGCGACGTCCTGCTGCCCGGCGTTGCCGGATTCTTCTCGAAATTGCCGCCAGAGGATGCTGTCATCCTCCTGACGGCGCGGCCGGAAGCGAGCCGGGAGGAAACGGAGCAGTTCTTGCAGAAAAACGGCATCCGCTACGACAAGATTCTCTTCGGCTTGCCGACCGGTGAGCGCATCCTCGTCAATGACGACAAGCCGAGTGGTCTCTCGATGGGACATGCCGTCCGCAAAGACCGGGATGCGCCGCTCAGCATCGACGTCCGTATCGATCCGGCTCTTTGAAAAACGCGGCATTGTCGTGACAGCAAGACAAAAATCTTGTAAAAATTCACGACAAAAGAAGGAAATTCAGAAAATAACGAGAATTAAACCGATAGAAACAAGAACCTAAGCACAAGCACACACAAGACGCAGAGGGGGATTTTTCATGATCGGAATCAAGAATGTCGTTGCTATCGTCTGCGGTGGCGGGCCGGCACCTGGCATCAACAGCGTCATCTCGGGCATCACGAACGAGGCGACGCGGCATGGCTGGGATGTGCTCGGAATCTATGATGGTTTCTCGCGGATTGCGCGCGGCGAAAAGAATTATGTGCGCCTCGAGCCGAAGGACATCAGCCGCATCCATCTGACGGGCGGCTGCATCCTCAAGATGAGCCGCTTCAATCCGACGAAGAAGGAGTCGGATCTGCGCACGGTTGTCGAGACGCTGACGGAGCTCGGCGTCACGCACCTCGTGACGATCGGCGGCGATGATACGGCGTACAGCTCGGCAGCTGTCTCCGATTACGCGCGTAAGATGGGCCGCACAATCAATGTCGTGCATGTCCCGAAAACCATCGACAATGACCTGCCGCTGCCGGACGGCGTCCCGACATTCGGCTTCGAGACGGCGCGCGCGTTCGGCACGGAAGAGGTCGAGAACCTCATGGAAGATGCGCGCACGACGAACAACCGCTGGTACTTCACGATTGCGATGGGCCGCACGGCAGGGCACTTGGCGCTCGGCATGGGCCGCAGCGCAGGCGCGGCGGTCACGATCATCCCGGAGGAGTTCCCCGAGGAGAAGATTCCTCTGCAGCAGGTCGTCGACATCATCACGGGCTCGATCGTGAAGCGGTATCTGACGGGCAAGAACTACGGCGTGGCTGTCATCGCGGAAGGTGTCATCGAAAAAATCGCGCCGGAAGATTTCAAGAAGCTCGGCAACGTCGTGACGGACGAGCACGGCCATATCCGCTACAGCGAGCTCGACTTTGGTGAAATCCTCAAGCAGGCCGTCCTTGCCGAAGTCAAGAAGCTCGGCATCAAGCTCTCGATTATCGACAAGGAAATCGGTTACGAGCTGCGTTGCACGGCACCGATTGCGTATGACATCGACTATGCGCGTTCGCTCGGCTATTCGGCGGTCCAGTTCCTGATGTCGGGTGATTCGAGCGCGCTGATCACGATTCAGGACAACAAAGCCGTGCCGATGCGCTTCGAAGACATCAAGGATCCTGTGACGGGCAAGACGAAGGTGCGCAAGGTCAACATCGACTCGATTCACTACAAAATCGCGCGCGGCCTTATGATGCGCCTCGAGGAAGGCGACCTCGACGATCCGGGCCTCGCGAATGCCTATCGCATGACGCAGGAAGAATTCCACAAGCGCTATGCATATCTCTTTGGCAAAGGCGAGGTGCCGAAGGAGAAGGAAGAGAAGAAAGAAGAAAAGAAGTAAAAAATGCGTTTTCACGCAGCGGTCTGGCAGGTCATCGGCATCTGCCAGATTTTTTTTGAGTTTTTGCGAAAAAATGCTTGACGGATGGGAATGATTGCACTATAATTATCTCTTGTCAGCCGGAAGCAACAAAGTTGCGAAGGCGGCACCTCAAAATCGCGGGGTGGAGCAGTCGGTAGCTCGTCGGGCTCATAACCCGAAGGTCATAGGTTCAAGTCCTATCCCCGCAACCAAGAAATTCCATAAATTTATATAGAAGGTTTTCGACAGAAAACCCACCCAGATCGCGGGGTGGAGCAGTCGGTAGCTCGTCGGGCTCATAACCCGAAGGTCACAGGTTCAAGTCCTGTCCCCGCAACCAAGCATGTGTGCTGATATAGCTCAGTCGGTAGAGCGTATCCTTGGTAAGGATAAGGTCACCAGTTCAATCCTGGTTATCAGCTCCAGATAGAGGCGGCATAGCTCAGTTGGCTAGAGCATGCGGTTCATACCCGCAGTGTCCGGAGTTCAAATCTCTGTGCCGCCACCAAGCCGATACATAACCCCTCATTTCAGGGGTTTTATTTATGTATAGTTTCCAAAAATCGCTCGATATGATTGACATGCCAGAAAAGGTGTGCTAGATTATATGGGTGACGTTTGGAAGCAAAGGTCATAATCCGAGACGTAAGGGGTGGAATGAGGATGCGCAACAATATCACGTTGGAGTGCACGGAGTGCCATAGCCGCAACTACCGCACCAACAAGAACAAGAAGAACAACCCGGACCGGCTTGAAATGAACAAGTATTGCAAGTTCTGCAAGAAGCACACGGTTCATAAGGAAACGAAGTAAGCCGCCTCGTGGAAAGAGACAGGATGTGAAGAATTTGGCAGACGAGAAATCATCGACCAGCACGAGTCCCGTGCAGTTCCTGCATGAGGTCGTCGCCGAGATGAAAAAGGTATCGTGGTCCACGCGTAGAGAGCTCTTCACGTATACGTGCGTCGTCGGCATCGCCGTCGCCATCGTGTGCGCGCTCATCTGGATCTGCGATACGTTCTTCGCGAGACTGTTCCACATCATTCTGAAGTAAGATGGCTGGGAGAAACCAAATGGAATCACAAAGCGAAACGGAGAAGCTGGAGAAGGAATCCAAGCGTGCCTGGTATGTCATCCACACGTATTCCGGCTACGAGAACAAGGTCAAGACCGACCTTGAAAGCAAGGTCCATTCGGCGGGCATGGAAGACAAGATCTTCCAGGTCGTCGTCCCGACCGAGGATGTAGCGGAAGAGAAGGATGGCAAGCGCAAGGTCACGAAACGGAAGATCTTCCCCGGATACGTGCTTGTCGATATGATCGTCAACCCGCGCAGCTGGTACGTCGTCCGCAATACGACGGGCGTGACGGGATTCGTTGGTTCCGACAACAAAGAGCCAATTCCTCTGACGGATGCGGAAGCAAGCCGCATCCTGCAGTCCATGGGCGAAGAAAAGGTCAAGACGGACGCCGACTTCGCAGTCGGCGATGCCGTCCGGATCACCTCCGGCAGCTTCGAGAACTTCATGGCGAAGGTTTCTGCCGTCGATGCGGAGAAGAACCGCGTGACGGTGCTCGCTGAGATGTTCGGCGGAGAAGAGACGCCGGTGGAACTCGGTTTCGATGAAATCGAGAAAATCTGATTCCCTTTTGGGGAGGTGAAAATACATGGCAAAGAAAGTTTCGAAAATCGTCAAGCTGCAGGTTGTCGCTGGCAAGGCCAACCCGGCTCCTCCGGTAGGTCCGGCACTCGGCCAGGCAGGCGTCAACATCATGGGCTTCTGCAAGGAGTTCAATGAGCGCACGAAGGCACAGGCTGGCCTCGTGATTCCGGTCGTGATTACGGTCTATGAAGATCGTTCGTTCACGTTCATCACGAAGACGCCGCCGGCAGCTGTCCTTCTGAAGAAAGCAGCAAAAATCGACAAGGCTTCGGGCGAGCCGAACAAGAACAAGGTCGCCAAGCTCCCGCGCGCGGAAGCACAGAAGATTGCCGAGCTCAAGATGAAAGACCTCAACGCTGCAAACATTGATGCCGCAACCCGCATGATCGAAGGCACGGCGCGCAGCATGGGCATCGAAATCGTCGACTAATCGTATCGATGGTTTCGTCCCGTGGGAGGTACTACCGTTAAGACCACGAGAGGAGTCATACAAATGGCAAAGGCTGGTAAGAAATACCAGGAAGCTTGCAAGCTCATCGAAGCTGGCAAGTTCTACACGCCCGCAGAGGCGATGGATCTCGTCAAGAAGACGGCAACGGCAAAGTTCGATGAAACGATCGAGCTCCACGTCCGCCTCGGCGTTGATCCGAAATATCCGGACCAGCAGGTCCGCGGTGCCATCGTTCTTCCGAACGGCACCGGCAAATCCAAGCGCGTTCTCGTCTTCGCAAAGGGCGAGAAGGTCAAAGAAGCAGAAGCTGCAGGTGCAGACTTCGTAGGTTCCGACGAGATCGTACAGAAAATCCAGGGCGGCTGGCTCGACTTCGACGTCGCTGTCGCAACGCCTGACATGATGGGTACGGTCGGCCGTCTTGGTAAGATTCTCGGCCCGCGCGGCCTCATGCCGAACCCGAAACTGGGCACGGTCACGATGGATCTCCAGAAGGCTATCTCCGAGGTAAAAGCAGGCAAGGTCGAATACCGTACCGACAAGGCTGGCAATGTCCACGTCTCCATCGGCAAGGCTTCCTTCGACGCTGAGAAGCTCCAGCAGAACTTCCAGGCCCTGATTGATACACTGATTCGCGTCAAGCCGGCCGCAGCAAAAGGCCAGTACATCCGCTCCATCACGGTCGCATCCACGATGGGCCCGGGCGTGCCGGTTCAGCTTGGCTGATTCTTCGCAGGTCATCGAGACTCCGGTCTCGCACAATCGAATATCTTGGCTGTAGACAGCAGGTTTGAGATTTTCATCTAACGGAAATTTTTCCGCCTGCCGAGGCCGGAGTACATGAATGAGAAAATTCGAACCTCCGGCGTGCAGCCGGGGGTTCTTTTGCTTCGCTTTACAAAACAAAAATCACAATCGAATGGAGGTGTAACTCATGGGTGTTACTCCCGCAAAACAGGCCATCGTCGCTGAGCTCGCTGAGCAGCTCAAGAGCGCGAAAGGCATGATTCTCACGGGCTACAAAGGCCTGACGGTCGCACAGGACACGGAACTCCGCCGCGCATTCCGCGAGGCTGGCGTCTCGTACCACGTCGTCAAGAACACGATGCTCCGTCTCGCAGCAAAAGAGGCTGGCATCGAAGGTCTCGACGAGCATCTCGAGGGCACGACGGCATTCGCATTCTCCGCAGAGGATGCAGTTGCTCCGGCAAAGGTCGTCGTCGGCTTCATCAAGAAGAACAAGCTCGAGGAGACGGACGTGCTGACGGTCAAGGTCGGCATGGTCGAGGGCAAGGTCATCGGCCTCGACGAGGTCAAGGCACTCGCATCGCTCCCGAGCCGCGAGGAACTCATCGCCAAGCTCCTTGGCAGCATGAATGCCCCGATTTCGAATACGGTCAACGTCCTCCAGGGCGTTATCCGCAACGCGGTCTATGTGCTTGATGCCATCCGCGCACAGAAGGAATCCGCATAACCTGCGGTCCGCATAAAGAAGAAATTTCTACGTAATACAAAACCATTATCATTGGAGGTAAATTGAAATGACGAAAGAAGAAATCATGGAAGCCATTGAGGGCATGACGGTCCTCGAACTCTCCGAGCTCGTGAAGGCTATGGAAGAGAAGTTCGGTGTCAGCGCTGCTGCTCCGGTCGCTGTTGCTGCTGCTGGTGCTGCTGGCGGCGCCGCTGCGGAAGAGAAGACGGAGTTCAACGTCATGCTGACGGCTGTTGGCGACAAGAAGATCAACGTCATCAAGGCTGTCCGTGAAGCTACGGGCCTCGGCCTGAAGGAAGCAAAGGCTCTCGTCGATGGCGCTCCGGCTGCTGTCAAAGAGAACGTTGCGAAGGCAGAAGCTGAAGAGCTCAAGAAGAAGCTCGAAGAGGCTGGCGCTACGGTCGAACTCAAGTAATTTCGTTCGAAATTGCACAGAGGGCTGTGCAGTCGCGATTTTCGCGGCTGCATGGCCCTCTTTTTTTAGGGGCGGAGCAAGCCTCTCCTTTTTGTGGCAATGTCATTAAGTTAGCGCAAATCCCGCAAACCCAAGCCCCCTCTCCGAGAGCAATGTCATTAAGTTAGCAGATAAGCCGAAACCTAATCTATCTCAGGCCCCCTCTCCGAGGGGGCTGTCAGCGAAGCTGACTGGGGGTGTGTCGGAGGTAGGATGGAACATATCGTCGGATTGTCATCTGCGAAGACGTACCTTCGCAGTTGCGATCGAATAAATTGCCAGTTCCTACCTTCGCCACACCCACCACCGCTTCGCGGTTCCCCTCCCTCGGCGAGGGAGGCAGAAGTTTGCAGGCCTCCTCGCTTACCTTGATGACATTGATCCCCCAACGGGGGAGGCTTGGTTTGATGTGCTGCTGTGGGAAAACAAAACACGACGAAAACGGAAAAATTTCCGACTTGGAAGTTCGTCCGTTTCTTATTTTCTGCATTTCGTGCCACGTTTGCGCTATGACGCCGGATTTTATGGTATGATAGCGGTGTGAGAGAAGGAACTGCTGCGAAGAGGAGCCTCCCCAAGGGGGGAGGCTTCAAGGGAAATTCAAGGGAGTGGGACATCATGAAACGGGCATACAAACCAAATAACTTCTATCCGCACACGAAGGCGGAGCGGGCGCTGAGGGCGGCGGTGCTGGCGTCCTGCACGGTCGGCGCGACGCTGGCACTCGGTGCTGCCCCCCCCGTGCTGGACGGATGCCCTCGGTGTAGAGATTGGCGCGAGCGTCGCACATGCGGAGACGGCAGACGGCGAATACAAGGTGATTGATGTTTCTGGCTGGGGAAACTCATGGCAATATTTCAAAAACGATGGGGAAGTCAAGCTTGTCAAAGGCGGCACGGTGCTTGCTACGTTCACAGCGCCGAAGGCCAATGATTTAGAGCCATCGGCATGGCTTTCCTATTCGTCAGAGGGTCCCGCGAACGGGACAATCACCATGGCTAATCGTCGTATCGACGACGTGACGATCTACGAGAATACGAAGTTGAAATGCGCGCTCTATACAAATCCCTATAGTCCGGTAACCTTGAAAGGTGAGGGAGCGTCCATCAGTGTGTTCGAAAACGAGTATAAAGCCACGCTCGCGGCGGGCAGCGCGGAAGCAACACTTTCGTTTGATGATATGCACGCGAATTGTTGGGATCTCACGGGCACGGACGGCACGAAGCTCTCTGGCGAGGTTGGGAATTATATGCTCTACGGCATGGTAGACATCAGCGACGTCTCCAAATCGACGTATACAGCGCATGTTGGTCCCAATGCCACCGTCAAGACGGCGCAAGGCACGATCCATGGTGCTTCGGAATACAAGTGGAACAATTTTCTTGTTGATGGTGACACGACCACGATTTGGAACGGGACGTTTGGCGATATCGAGAAGACGGGAAACGGCAAGCTGGTTGTTCGGAACGAGAATGAGGCATGGGACTTGACAGCAGGAAACATCACGGCGGATGAAGTTATTACTGCAGGAAATGTCACGGCAAACTCCATCATGGCGGACGAGGTCAGTGGTAAAAATGTCTCGGTCACGGACACGCTTTCTGTTGCAAAAGAACTGAACGTGGATACGGTCACTGCTTCGACCGTCATTCTTGCCAGCGGCGCAAGTGTGAGCGGGCAGAAGGGCGGCACGTCGAACATCAAAACGAACATGCTGCAAGTCGATCCGGCGACTGCTGCAACCGCTCTTGCGAATGCGACGGTCGCAGCAAAGACCGAGGGCGGCACGGTCAACATCACGAATTTGGCGGGCCTCAAGATTCCAGATGCGACGCTCGCCAAAATCGCTACGGCTGCGAAATTGAGTGAGGGCGGTTATACTTCCGCGACGACGGGAGACACGAAGAAGAACGTGACGGAAATGCTCGACAAAGCCGACCAGCTGGGCAAAGGCACGACCACCACGAAGCTGCAGGACGGCACCGATGCGGTCGCCTATGAACATACTTACACCAGCACGACCAATGCCGGCACCGCGACGGTCACGACGACAGGCACGGTAACATCGGATGGCACCACTCCCGTCCTGAACGTCGATACGCAGAACTATACGTTCGATCTTTCCAAGGACGCGAAGGACAAGGACACGTTCCTTACGTCCACAAACCCGGGAACGACGACCATCCATGGTGCGGAAGTGAAGGTCAAAGCCGACAACAGCCAACTGCTTTCCCTCAACAAGGGAGAGTCCGTCACGTTGCTGAATGACGAAGCTGGCACGCTCGCGTATGATGGCACGAGCACGTTCGACCACAAATACACGAATTCCGCCGGCACCGCCACCGTCCGGACGACGGGCACGGTGCAGGCTGTGGACAACGACCTCATCCTGCGCATTGACGGCGCGGATTATGCGTTCACGCTCAACTCCGCTACGACGGCGGACGGCTATACATTCCTCACGTCTGCGAACACGGGGGAAACGAAGATTGACGCCGAGGACGTGACGCTCGACGACAGCAAACTTGCCAATCAGATGCTTTCCCTCAACAAGGACGACAAGGTCTATCTGCTGAAAAACGACACGGCGGGCACGCTCGCTTATACCGATGCCAGCGGCGCAAAAGAGCTGAACCACACCTACGAAAACAGCACCGACGCAGGAACCGCCACGGTCACAACGCATGCCAAAGTAGAGGCAAGCGGCAACGACCTCGTCCTGAATGTCGATAGTGTGAAGTATGCGTTCACGCTCGCACCGACCGTGAAGAACGAAGACACGCTCCTCGAACTTTCAAACGCAGGAGAAACGAAAATCAGCAACGGCGACGTGACCGTGAAAACCAGCGGCGTCCTGAAAAAACTCAAACAGGGCGAAAAAGTCTATCTGCTCAAGAAGACGAATGGCACGCTGACTGCTACGGACGTCACGTATCTCGTCAACCTGCCCACCATCTACGGCACCATCAGGGGCAACGTGGCAGAGGATGCCAGCAACAATGCCCTCGTTCTCAATGTCATGGGTGCAGAATCCCTCACGGACAATCTCGGGGATTACAAATACATCGTCATCGTGGAAGGTGACACGAAAAACACGGGGAACGAGGTCACGGTCGGCGCAGGTGAAATTGCCGACAGGAGCGCCATCGCCGCTTTGGCAAAGGATGAGACGAATGCGACGGAGCTGACGGACAACACATTGACTGTCAACGGTACAGTGACCGGCCGTGCCGTCGGTGCGAACAGCTATGCAGGCGATGTCACGAAGAACAACGTCACGATTGGCGCTGGCGCGCTCGTGGACGGATTTGTTGCCGGCGGCATGACGCAGGACGGGACGGCAAATGGCAATACCGTCACCATCAACGGCGGCACGATCAAGGGCGACGTCTATGGCGGCTACAGCGAGAAGGAAGCCACGAACAACATCGTCAACCTCGCTGGCGGCACGATTTTTGGAACGGTCTATGGCGGCTATGTTGCCGATACGTCCGGCACGAGCAGCAATAACACGCTGAACGTCACAGGGGCGACCACGGCTGGCAACATCGCGAAGTTCGATACGTACAACTTCGAGCTCCCCGCCGAAACGAAGGCGAACGATGTCCTCCTCCATCTCACGTCGAATGCAGATACCAACATGCAGGGCAGCACGGTCAACGTCCATGCGGATGGCAGCACGAGCCTCAAGGATGCCGAGACCGTCTACCTCATCAAGAAAGATGGCGGCAATCTGCTCACGGACACGGCCATCAAGCAGAACGTCGATGTCCTCGTCGGCGTCACGGCAAAGCTCAATGGCACCGTGACGAACGAAAACAACAACCTCGTCCTGACGACGAAAGCCGTGCCCGTAAGCAACTCGGGCGGCGGCGGATATTTCCCGCCGAGCCCGCCGAGCACGACGAGCACGACGGAGAAAACAGAAGAGACGAGCAGCTCGGGCAGCTCCGGCGGCTCGGGAAGTTCGGAAAGCTCCGGCAGCACGACGAAGACGACCAGCAGCAATGCTGTCACCGTTGCGGCGGACAAGACCGTCAAGAACGCATTCGGCGCTTATTCTGCGAAACGGAATGCGCGCGTCAAGATGGCGAGAAACACGCTGACCGTCACGGGCGACGTGGAAGGCACTGCCGCTGGCGCGAGCACCGCCTCTGGCGACGTCGCGCAGAACACCGTCACGGTGGCGGAGGGCGCAACGATCAGCGAGAACGTCTATGGCGCTCGGACGGAGGACGGCGCGGCAG
>JALEZZ010000058.1 GCA_022773585.1 Selenomonas sp.
CCAAAAGTGGAATAACCGGATGATTCCCGGATGGTCAAATGTGCGAAACCAACTGGAAATGGACGAGCGCATGTCGACCTTGATGCACAAGTACGACAAGGCTGATTGAAAGATAATTTACACAAAACTATTGACAATCCCCGACGTTCTTCTCCCGCTCATCAAGTTCAATGAGCAGATCAAGATCATAGTGTTTTTCTCCACACTGCGTGCACTCATAGTACGGAAAATCATGATGGAGAATGCCATTCCGCTGGTAGTCACCATGCTTTAACACGGCATCTCCACCGCACATGCTGCACGTGATATGCTCCCTGAGTTTTCGTTTCATGGCCATTACCTCCTATAACGAAATGTGCTGTCCCAACGCATGGGGTCTGGGCGATACGCCGTCACAACATCGATTTCGTCATGTGTGACACCCAGAACAACGTGGAGCGGCTTCCCCTGGTGGACACAACTGAGAATCAGATAACGTGGATATGGTTCTGCCGTGAAATCGTTTTCGATAATTTCTCCATAGAAAATAGCATCGCGGATTTCAATTGGCTCGATGCCACGCTCCATCATACGTTGATTTGCATGATCCGTGATTGTGGCACCATATTCGCGATAAATCCTCTGGATGTCCTCGATTTCCACGTCATCACCTCGTATTTATTATACGCCAAAGATGAAGATGCGTCTATGTTTTCCAATTCATTCGCGTCCGCTCACTTGAAGAACAATGCATAATACCCGTTGACGAAAATAGCCAGCACGATGAGCGGCAGGATGTAGGTGATGTAGAAGCGAATCCATTTCGGGAAGGCGATGCCTTTGCCGGTGTCGGCTTCTTTGATGAAGTTATCCCAGCCCCAGCCGTAGCGGCTCGTGCAGAAGGCGAGGTAGACGAGGCTGCCGAGCGGGAGGAGGTTGTAGCTGACGAAGAAGTCTTCGAAATCGAGAACGCCCGAGCCAGGGCCGAAGGGCTGGAAGCCGCTCCAGACGTTGAAGCCGAGCACGCATGGGAGAGAGAGCACGATCATCGCCGGAATGCCAATCTTGATGATTTTGTGGCGGTCGGCGTGCGTGAGCTCGAAGAAGCAGACGATGAGGTTCTCGAAAACAGCGATGATGGTCGACATCGACGCGAACGCCATGAAGAGGAAGAACAGCGTACCCCAGATGCGGCCAAAGGCCATGTGCTCAAAGACGTTCGGCAGCGTGATGAAGAGCAGGTTCGGGCCCGCGGCCGGACTGACGCCATAGGCAAAGCACGCCGGGAAGATGATGAGGCCTGCCATGATGGCGACGAACGTGTCGAGCACGATGACCCAGCCTGCCTCGCCTGTCAGGCGCTTCGACTTGCCGATGTAGCTGCCGAAAACCGCGAGTGCGCCAATGCCAAGAGACAATGTGAAGAACGCCTGCCCCATCGCCGCGAAGATGACTTCCTGCAGGCCGTGTTCCATGATTTTCGAGAAGTCCGGCATCAGGTAGTATTCGAGGCCCGCTTCACTGCCGTCGAGCAGCACGGAGTTCGCCGCGAGGATAATCATGAGGCCGAGCAGGCAGACCATCATGATCTTCGTGATGCGCTCGACGCCCGCCTGCACACCGAGGTAGCAGACACCGCCGCAGAGGCAGATGGTCAGTGCCATAAAGCCCGCCATCGTCAACGGGTCAGCAAGCAGGCCGCCGAAGACTTTGCCGACACCATCGGCATCGAGGCCGACGAACGCGCCTGACGCCATCAAATAGATGTAGTAAAGCATCCAGCCCGAAATCGTCGTGTAGTACATCATGAGCAGCAAGTTGCCCGCGATGGCGCCGTATTTATAGAGATGCCATTTCGTCCCTTTCGGCTCCAGAACATCAAACGACATCGCCGCACTTCGCACACTCGCGCGGCCGACGGCGAACTCGGCGACCATGATGGGCAGGCCGAGGATGGCGAGGAAGATGAGATAGATCAGCACGAACGACGCGCCGCCGTACTGTCCCGTGATGTACGGGAAGCGCCAGACATTGCCGAGGCCGATGGCGCAACCGGCCGAGACCAGGATGAAGCCCAGCCGCGTTGAGAAATTTCCACGTTCCAAAAAATACACTCCCATTCGCAGAAGCACGAATCCTTCGCCGCTTCCCTGCTGAAATAAAAAGGATGCTATTTGCCTGATGGCAAATGGCTAAGATAGCCCTAAGCGATGAATCGCTAAGGGCTATCTTAAGTACACGAACCGTATTATAACATCGAACCCCCTGCCTTGCAAAATAGATTTTTCTTGCGAGATGTCCATTCGGCAAAAACAGGGTAGATTTTCTATGTGGAATATTGTATAATAGGACGCGACAATTCCATCATCTACATGACTTGAAAAGGTGGTTTCCGTATGAATTTCAGTCACATCTCGAAAAAAATGAAGCTCCTCTCGCTCGGCGTTGCGACCGTGCTCGCGGCAGGCGTCTTCGCTGGCTGCGGCGGATCGCAGCAAGCGGGTTCTTCCTCGGGCAAGACGTACAAGATCGGCGTCGTCCAGCTCGTCGAGCACAACGCGCTCGACGCGGCGAACAAGGGCTTTGTCGACGGCCTGAAGGAGCGCGGCTACGAGCAGGGCAAGAACGTCGAGTTCGACCAGCAGAACGCACAGGCTGACCAGTCGAACCTCCAGAACATCGCGCAACGCTTCGTCTCTGGCAAGATGGACCTCATCTGCGCCATCGCGACGCCGGCCGCGCAGACGGTCGCGAATGCGACGAAGGACATCCCGATCGTCGGCACGGCCATCACGGATTATGTCGGTGCGAAACTCGCAGCCTCGAACGAAAAACCGGGTGGCAACATCACGGGTACGAGCGACATGAACCCCATCAAGGAACAGATTGACCTGCTGCTGAAAATCAAACCGGAGGCCAAGACCATCGGCACGATCTACTGCTCGAGCGAAGTCAATTCCGAAGTCCAGATCAAGGCAATGAAGGAATATGCCGAGTCGAAAGGCCTGACGGTCAAAGTCGCGACGATTTCAACGGTCAATGATCTCCAGCAGGCCGCACAGAGCCTCGTCGGCTCCGTCGATGCATTCTATGAGCCGACGGACAACATCGTCGCCTCCGCAATGCCGACGCTCGTCGCCATCACCGATCCGGCGAAGATTCCTGTCATCTGCGCAGAGCCGAACATGGTCAAGGCTGGCGGCCTCGCGACGTACGGCATCGACTACTACAAGCTCGGTGTCCAGACGGGCCACATGGCTGCCGACATCCTCGAAGGCAAGTCGAAGCCTGCCGACATGAGCATCGAGATGGCGAAAGACCTCAAGGTCACAATCAACAAGGCTGACGCCGCCCGCCTCGGCCTCACGCTGCCGGAGGACGTGCTCAAAGACGCGGACATCGTCGAATAAAACCTAAATATACACAGCGCAACAAAGTTGTTGCATACGCCTCCCCCCTCTGGGGGAGGTGCCCTGAAAGGGCGGAGAGGGTAGCGGCGAATCGAAATTCTCAAACGCCGCTACCCTCTCAGTCTCGCTAACGCTCGACAGCTCCCCCAGAGGGGGAGCCAAAATAAAATACATTGGAGTAACAATATGGATCTCATCATTTCCACCATCGCGCAAGGGCTCCTCTGGGCGCTCCTCGCGATTGGCGTCTACCTCACGTTCCGCGTACTCGACATCGCGGACCTCACGGTCGAGGGCAGCTTCCCGTGCGGCGCCGCCGTCGCGGCGACCATGCTCATCGCTGGCTATCATCCTGTCGCGGCCATCCTCGGCGCCTGCGTCGCGGGCATGCTCTCAGGCGTCGTCACGGGCTTCCTCTGCACGAAGCTCAAAATCCCCGCGCTGCTCGCCGGCATCCTGACGATGATTGCGCTCTACTCCGTGAATCTGCGCATCATGGGCAAGGCGAACCTGCCGCTCTTGCAGCAGGACACGATTTTCACGATTGCCCGCTCGCTCGGCTTTGACAACAACGTCACGGTGCTCGTCGTCGGCGCCATCGTCGTGCTGATTGTCGCCGTACTGAACTACTGGTTCTTCGGCACAGAACTCGGCACAGCCGTGCGCGCAACGGGCTGCAACCCGCACATGATCCGCGCGAACGGTATCGACACGGACGTCATGGTCGTGCTCGGCCTGCTGCTTTCGAACGGTCTCGTCGCGATGTCCGGTGCGCTCGTCGCGCAGAACAACGGCTTTGCCGATGTCGGCATGGGCGTCGGCACCATCGTCATCGGCCTCGCATCCGTCATCATTGGCGAGGTGCTGTTCGGCACGCGCAGCTTCAAGAACTGCCTGATTTCCGTCATCCTCGGCTCCATCGTCTACCGCGCCGTCATCGCCGTCGTGCTGCAGATGGGCATGCCGCCGAACGACCTCAAGCTCTTCACGGCCATCCTCGTCGCCCTCGCGCTCTCGCTGCCGCTCATCCAGGCACGCTGGAACAAATTCCGCAAGGGGGTGACGCGCTGATGCTGACCATCGAGCATATTTCAAAGACATTCAATCCCAATACCATCACGGAAAAAATCGCACTGCGAAACGTGAGCCTCCACCTTGCGCCTGGCGATTTCGTCACGGTCATCGGCGGCAACGGCGCCGGCAAATCGACGCTCATGAACTCCATCGCGGGCACGTATCCCGTCGATGAAGGCAAAATCGAGATTGCGGGCACGGACATCACGAAGTGGCCCGAGCACAAGCGCGCGAAGTTCATCGGCCGCGTGTTCCAGGACCCGATGATGGGCACAGCGGCGAACATGCAGATTGAGGAAAACCTCGCCATCGCCGCCCGCCGCGGCAAGACGCCGACGCTGCGCTGGAGCTCGACGACGAAAAACCGCGAACACTACCGCGAGCTGCTCGCAGGACTCCACCTCGGCCTCGAAGACCGCATGCAGTCAAAGGTCGGACTGCTCTCCGGCGGCCAGCGCCAGGCGCTGACGCTCCTTATGGCGACGATGGCCGAACCAAAGCTGCTGCTCCTCGACGAGCACACGGCCGCCCTCGACCCGAAGACGGCCGAGAAAGTCCTCGCGCTGACAGAGAGCATCGTCGCGAAGCAGCACCTCACGACGCTCATGATCACGCACAACATGCGCGACGCACTCAAATACGGCAATCGCCTCATCATGATGTTCGAAGGCAAGATTCTCTTCGACGTGCCAGCCGAAAAGAAGAAAGACCTGCAGGTCAAAGACCTGCTCGAAATGTTCGAGAAAGCAGCAGGCAGCGAGCTTGTCAGCGACAGTTTGCTCTTGAGCTGAATGTGTTTTTGTGAGGCTGTCTCACGAAAGCATTTTCGTGCGGATAGCCCCGTTTTCTTTGACCTCAATCACGGTCATCTGACACTGGTGATAATCATGGCATAAAAAAACAGTGCAAGAAACAGGCGGTCACCGATCGCCTGTTTCTTGCACTGTTCTGTTT